>JANNEI010000177.1:0-3073 GCA_031378565.1 Burkholderiales bacterium | reverse complement strand
GGCACTGATCGAGCGGCAGATCGGCAACGCCGACAAGGCGCTGGGCAACGCCACCAAAGAGCGCGGTGCGCGGCGGGTGGTCACCTCGTACGACCCGGGCCTGGTCAACACCGAGTCGCGCTTCGAGGTGCCCAAGATCGTGGAGGCGCTGCGCCGCAAGGGCTTCGGCACGCTGTGTTTTCATGGCCCGCCGGGCACCGGGAAAACAGCGCTGGCCGAGCACATCGCGCAGCAGCTGCAGCAGCCGCTGATGGTGCGCCAGGCCTCCGACATCGTCAGCAAGTACGTCGGCGAGACAGAGCAGAACATGGCGAAGATGTTCGACGAGGCGCAGACCGAACAGGCGGTGCTGCTGCTCGACGAGGCCGACAGCTACCTGCGCAGCCGGCGCATGGCCGAGCGCAACTACGAGGTCAGTGAAGTCAACGAGATGCTGCAGGGCATGGAGCGTTTCTCGGGTGTGTTCATCTGCACCACCAACCTGTTCGACGAACTCGACGAGGCCGCGCTGCGCCGCTTCACCTTCAAGGTTCGCTTCAAGGCGTTGACGGCGCAGCAGCGCGAACGCATGTTCGTGGTCGAGGCGCTGGACGGCGACGCGCAACGCCTGACCGACGAGCAGCGTCAGCGCCTGCACCAGTTGCTGGCGCTGGCACCGGGCGACTTCGCATCCGTCAAGCGGCAGACCGAAGTGCTGGACGAGCGTTTCGAGCCCGACGAGTTTCTGTCCCAGCTGGAGGCCGAGCACCGGGTCAAGCCCGAGGTGCGGGCGCAGCGCGGGATGGGGTTCATGCACAAGCCAGGCTGATTTTCCGGCGCACCGCACGCCTGCGGGCGCGCTCAAGTCTGCGTGCACGCCGTCGATAACGGACGGATGACAAACCGCTACTGCCCCTCAGACGCTGCCGTTCGTTGTGGCACCCGGGCAGCGGCCTGACCTGCCGATGGACGCCTACATCGACCCGGCGCTGATCCCGCGCCTTTGGATCGGCTGGAGCCTGGCACTCGGTGCCACGGCGGCCCACCTTTGCTTCGCATGGCTGGCGCGCACGCCCTCCAACGATCTGGGTGCAAGGCTGCGCCGCCTGCTGGGGGCCGGTATCAGCCTGGGCACCGGCATCTGGTCGGCACATGCCATCGGGGCCTCGATCGACCCGGCTGGCGTGTCGGCTGGATACGACCTCGGCACGGAGTTCGCCGTCTGGCTGTTGGCGGTCGCCGCCAGCATGACCGTGTTCGGCTGGTCGGACACCCGCAGCGCAGCCCGGCAGGCATGGCTGCCGGCCGCCTGCAGCGTCGGCACGGCCATCGCGATCGTGCAGGTGCTGGGCATGGCGGCCAGCGGCTGGCAACCGGGCATCGATTGGCGCGTTGCGGGGCAGTTGTTGCTGGCGTGGCTGTGTTGCCTGGCGGGCAGCGTGGCGGCATTCGGGCTGCTGCGCTCGCTGCGCGGCAAGCACAGCCGGATGCAGATGCTGGGCGGGCTGGGTGCCAGTGTGGGGCTGAGCGCGGGGGTGGTGGCGGGCCAGCATCTGCTGGGTCTGGCGGCCGACCTGCCGATGCAAAGCGCATCCGCCCTGGTGGAGCGAATGTCTGCCGGTGCGCTGACCGCACTCGGGTCGCTGGCGTCGCTCGGCCTGCTGCTGATCTCGCACGTTCTGCTGGGCCGCCACGAGCGGGAGCTGGCAGCGCGGCTGCAGGCCCGCCGCGTGCTGGGTGCGCAGTCGCTGAACGACCCCCTTACCGGGTTGCCGAACCGGTCATTGTTCGAAGGCACGCTGACGCAGGCCGTGCAGCAGGCCGATGCGGGGCAGCTTCGGCTGGCGCTGCTGTTCATCAACCTCGACCGCTTCCAGCCCATCAACCAATCGTCAGGCCACCACGCTGGCGACCAGCTGCTGTGCGAGGTGGCGAAGCGCTTGCGCTCGCTGTCCCAGCCGCACATGACGGCACGCCTGGCGGGCGACGAGTTCTTGGTGTTGCTGACGGGCAATCCGCAGCCCGAAGCGGCCTCCGCGCTGGCCGCCAGCCTGCTGGACGCGATCGGCAGGCCGTTCACGGTCGACGGTCGCGACACCTCGATGTCGTGCTCGATCGGCGTGGCGATGTACCCCGAGCACGGTGCCATGTCGACCCTGATCGACCACGCCGACAACGCGATGCGCGCGGCCAAGATGGCGGGCGGTGCCAGCCATGCCTTCTTCGAGGCCCGCATGGTCAAGGGCACGCGCGACCAGATGGACTTGCTGCGCGATCTGCGCGTGGCGCTGGAGCGCGGACAGCTCGAGCTCTACTACCAGCCCAAGATTCACGCACCGAGCGGTGAAATCACCGGTGCCGAGGCCTTGATTCGCTGGCACCACCCGCAACGCGGCATGGTGAGCCCGGCAGTGTTCATCCCGATTGCCGAGCGCTACGGCCTGATCGGCGCACTGGGGCAGTGGGTGATCGAAGAGGCGTGCCGGCAAACCCGCGCCTGGCGCGACGGCGGACTGCGCATGCGCGTGGCCATCAACTTGTCGGTGCATCAGTTGCGCCAGGCCGACCTGGCCGACCGCATCGGCGCGGCGCTGGCGCGCCACCAGGTCAACCCGGACTTGCTGACCTGCGAGCTGACCGAGTCGTCGGCAATGGACGACACCGAGGTCACGATGCGGGTGCTCGGCCAACTCGCCGTGGTGGGTGTGCACATTTCGATCGACGACTTCGGCACCGGGCATTCGAGCCTGTCGTACCTGCGCAAGCTGCCTGCCAAGGAACTGAAGATCGACCGCAGCTTCGTGATGGACCTGGAGACCAGCGAAGACGCCCGCAAGATCGCGTCGGCCGTGATCAACCTCGCCAAGGCGCTCGACCTCCAGGTGGTGGCCGAGGGTGTGGAAACCGAAGCCCAGAACCGCATCCTGCGCGACTTCGGCTGCGACCAGTTGCAGGGCTACCTGTTTGCGAGGCCGATGTCAGCCAAGGCACTGGCCCTGTGGGCGATGGACGACGTCGGCCCCCGCACCATGAACTTCCGCGAGTCCCTGTTCAAAGCCACCATGCCCGCCCCGGCGGGTTAGAGAGCTGGCGA
>JANNEI010000082.1:0-3362 GCA_031378565.1 Burkholderiales bacterium | reverse complement strand
CGAGCCGCAGGGCTTCACCGCCGAGGCAGATGCTGCCCGCGCTCGGCTGCTCCAGCAGGTTGATGCAGCGCAGCAGCGTGCTCTTGCCCGAACCGCTGGAGCCGATGATGCTGATCACGTCGCCCGCGTTCGCGAACAGCGACACGCCCTTGAGCACCTCGGTGTCGCCGAAGCGTTTGTGCAGCCCTTCGACGCGCAGCTTCTCGACCGGCGCAGTCATCAGTCGCTCGACAGCTTGCCGCTGCGGATCGGCGTGTCGCCGGCCACCTTGCAGACGGGGCGGCCCGCCGTCACATAACGCTGCCATTCGCGCGCAAACAGCAGGCCGTCGGTGCGCGTCGTCAGCGGGCAGACCTCGCCGCTGACGGGGTCGACCACGTCGGCGACCACGTCGCCCGCCTTCACCAGATCGCCAACGTTGCGGTGGTACACGACCACACCGCTGCATGGCGTGCTGACCACGTCGCACCCGCTCAGCGGCGTGGCCGGGTTGAGCAACGGCGGCAGTTCAGTCAACTCGCCTTCGACGATGCCGCGGTGGGTCAGAAACTCCAGCAGCGCCTCGGCATCGTCCAAAGCCTGCGGGTGCGACACGTCGGCCTGTCCACGCAACTCCAGCGTCACGCTCAGGCAGCCCATCGGCACCGGGTGCGTGTCGCCGAAATGCGCGGCGAGCTGCCACCAGGTTTGCGAGCAGGCCTCGTCGAACGGGTTGTCGCCCGACTCCTCGGCCAGCAACGACACCTGCGCGCCCACGCAGCGCGCCAGCACCTCGGCCTGCGGCCACAGCGGCGTGCCGGTGTACAGGTGCAGCACGGCCTCGCAGTCGCAGTGCATGTCGATCACCACCTCGGCGTCGCAGGCCAGGCCGAGCAGTGTCTTGCGCTGACTCATCAGTTCGGTGTCTTCAGGCAGCGCCTTGATGAGGCTGAACAATGCGCCGCGAATGACGCGCGCATTCGCCTGTGCGTCATGGCCGAGGCGGCCTTCGAGCAAGGGCAGAACGGGCTTGAAGAGCGCCGCGTAGTGGCGGTTGAAGTTCTCGCCGCTGGCCAGGTCGAACCGTCCGTGGTTCGTGCGCAGCACGCTCTGTGACAGCCCGATGGGATTCGGCACCGGCACCACCACCACCTCGCCGCGCAGGCGGCCCGCTGCCTCCAGCACCGCCAGCCGCTGGCGCAGGTGGTGCGCCACCAGCATGCCGGGCAGTTCGTCGGCGTGCAGCGACGCCTGAAAGTACGCCTTGCGGCCGGTGTCGGTGGGGCCGTAGTGGAAGCTGACGATCTCGCGCTGCGTCATCAGGGGCGCGCCGCGCAGGGCATGGTGTCGGGTTTGCATGGGGACGGGAAAAGTCGGGCGTGATCAACGGTGAGAAAGGTGGGACATCCAGCGCACCTCGGCACGCCGGAACAGCGCCACCAGCACGAAGGTCAACGCGAGGTAGAACACTGCCGCGGTGACGAAGGCCTCGAACGGCAGGAAGAAGCGCGAGTTCACGTCGCGCGCCGCGCCGGTCAGGTCCATCAAGGTCACGATGCTGGCCAGCGAGGTGCCGTGCAGCATCATGATGACCTCGTTGCTGTAGGCCGGCAGCGAGCGGCGCAGCGCCGACGGCAGCAGGATGCGCCGCACCATCGTGAACCACGACATGCCCATGCTGCGCGCGGCCTCCACCTCGCCGGCCGACGTCGCCCGAATCGCCCCGGCAATGATCTCGGTGGTGTAGGCGCAGGTGTTGACCGCAAACGCCAGCACGGCGCAGAACCAGGCGCTCGACAATGCGGGCCAGAGTGCACTTGCTCGCACGGCGTCGAATTGCGCCGCGCCGTAATAGATCAGGAACAGTTGCACCAGCAGCGGCGTGCCGCGGATCACGTAGGTGAACAGCCAGACCGGGGCGACCACCCAGCGATGGTTCGACGCGCGCAGCACCGCCAGCGGAATGGCCGCGGCCAGACCGAAGGCCAGCGCCAGCAACAGCAGCTTCAGCGTGGTGAACGTGCCCTGCACGTAGAGCGGCAGGCTGTCGATGACGACGTCGAGGTTCATGGCCGGTGCGTCAGAACGCCGCCACCTTGACGCCGAGCGAATAGCGTTTTTCAAGCGCGCGCAACGCGACCACCGACAGCGTGGTGATCACCAGGTACAGCGCGCCGACCGCCATGTAGAAAGTGAACGGCTCGCGCGTGGCACCTGCCGCCTGACCCGCCTTCTGCATCATGTCGTTGAGACCGATCACCGAGACGAGTGCCGTCGACTTCACCAGCACCAACCAGTTGTTCGAGAAGCCGGGAATCGCCAGCCGCACCATCTGCGGCAGCACGATGCGGCGGAACACCTGGCCGCCCGACATTCCGTAAGCGCGCCCTGCTTCGGCCTGGCCCTGCGGGATGCCCAGGATGGCACCGCGGAAGGTCTCGGTCAGGTAGGCACCGAAGATGAAGCCGATGGTCAGCACACCGGCGATGAAGGGGTCGATGTCGATGTAGCCGTCGAAGCCCAGCCTGGGGGCCAGCGCGTTGACCGACATCTGCCCGCCGTAGAAGATCAGCAGCATCAGCACCAGATCGGGCACGCCGCGAATCAGCGTGGTGTAGACGGTGGCCGCGCGCCGCCAGAAGCGGGACGCCGACAGCTTGGCCGACGCGCCCGCCAGACCCAGCAGCACCGCAATGGCGAGCGACGAAAGCGCCACCGACAAGGTCAGCTGCGCGCCTTCGAGCAAGCTGGGGAAGTAGCCCTGGAGCATGAGATTTCAGCGGCTGGCCGGGCTGATCGTCGCCTGACTTTTCGCTCTGTTTCCCGCGCTACTCGCCACGCTACTTGCCACGCTATTTCCCATACACGTCGAAGTCGAAATACTGATCCTGGATTTTCTTGTAGCTGCCATTGGCGCGGATCGACTTGATGGCGGCGTTCAGCTTGTCGTGCAGATCGGTTTCGCCCTTGCGCAGCGCCACGCCCACGCCTTTGCCGAAGAATTCGGGGTCGACGTAGTCCGGGCCGGTGAAGGCGTAGCCCTTGCCCGCCGGCGTCTTGAGGAAACCGGTGTCGCCGGCCACGCTGTCGACCAGGGTCGCGTCGATGCGGCCCGAGGCCAGATCGAGGTAAGCCTCGTCCTGCTTGCCGTAGCGCACGATGGTGGCGTCCTTGAACATCGCGGTGGCATAGCGGTCGTTGATGGTGGTGCGCTGCACGCCGATCTTCTTGCCCTTCAGGCTGGCCGGCGACCCGTCGATGACGACGCCGGTCTTGGCGATCAATTTGTTCGGCGTCTTGTAGTACTTGTCGGAAAAATCGACCACCTTCAGCCGCTCGGGCGTGATCGACATCGACGCCACGATCAGGTCCAGCTTCTTCGC
>JANNEI010000061.1:0-3328 GCA_031378565.1 Burkholderiales bacterium | reverse complement strand
CCTATTACCAGGCTGCGCAGATCGACGGCGCCAGCAAGTTCGCCGTGTTCCGCTACATCCAGCTGCCCAAGCTGCGCGGTGTGCTGGTGATCGCGGTGCTGCTGCGTTTCATGGACAGCTTCATGATCTACACCGAGCCCTTCGTGCTGACCGGCGGTGGCCCCGGCAACGCCACCACTTTCCTGAGCCAGTACCTGACGCAGAAAGCGGTCGGCCAGTTCGACCTCGGGCCGGCGGCCGCGTTCTCGCTGATCTACTTCCTGATCATCCTGCTGCTGTGCTTCATCCTCTACAACTGGATGCAGCGCGTCGGCACGGCCGACAAGGAGACGAAATGATTGGCCCCCACGCTCACTTCGTTCACTGCCCCCCAAGGGGGCGCGCAGCACCCGGGGTTCACGACAGTAGGCCCCTTCGTGGCGCATGGCGGCCGGGCGGGCACTGCCATGGATGAGCGCCGCTTCAAGAAGCGCACCGTCTTCCTGGTGCTCTACCTCGTGTTCGCCGTCTTGCCGGTGTACTGGATGGTCAACATGTCGTTCAAGACGAACGAGGAGATCCTGTCCACCTTCAGCCTGTGGCCACAGACCTTCACGTTGGCCCACTACAAGACCATTTTCACCGACGTGTCGTGGTATTCGGGCTACATCAACTCGCTGATCTACGTGGCCATCAACACGGTGATCTCGCTGGCGGTGGCGCTGCCGGCGGCGTATGCGTTCTCGCGCTACAGCTTCCTCGGCGACAAGCATGTGTTCTTCTGGCTGCTGACCAACCGCATGACGCCGCCTGCCGTGTTCCTGCTGCCCTTCTTCCAGCTCTACACCACGCTGGGCCTGATGGACACGCACATCGCGGTGGCGCTGGCCCACCTGCTGTTCAACGTGCCGCTGGCGGTGTGGATTCTGGAAGGCTTCATGAGCGGCATTCCGCGCGAGATCGACGAGACGGCCTACATCGACGGCTATTCGTTCCCGCGCTTCTTCCTCACGATCTACATTCCGTTGATCAAGGCTGGCGTCGGTGTGGCGGCGTTCTTCTGCTTCATGTTCAGCTGGGTCGAACTGCTGATGGCGCGCACGCTGACCAGCGTCAACGCGAAGCCGATCGTCGCGGTGATGACGCGCACGGTGAGTGCATCCGGCATGGACTGGGGCGTGCTGGCGGCGGCTGGTGTGCTGACCATCGTTCCCGGCGCGATCGTGATCTGGTTCGTGCGGCACTACATCGCCAAGGGCTTCGCGATGGGGAGAGTCTGATGTTCGCCTGGATGGCCTGGACCACACCCGTGGCGGTGTTTTTCACCTGCATCGTGCTGATGCTGGCGGGCATGACCGTGTGGGAAATCAAGTCACCGACGATCGAGCGCAAGGGGTTTCTGCCGATCACCACGACGCGTGGCGACCGGCTCTTCATCGGCCTGCTTTCAGCCGCTTACGTCAATCTGGCCTTCGTGGCCGTCAGTGAAAAAATGGTCGGCTGGTTCGGCCTGGCCAGTGAACCTTCGATCTGGATCAGCTTCGTCGTCTCGATGCTGTTGCTGGGGTTGATCCTGCGCAAAGGTTGAGCACACGTTTCCTTTTCTAATGGCAGCCGGCCAATCCTTCCCCAACCGGCAAGCCCCATCAATCAACGGGAAGTTTCCGAGGAGACCAGAAATGAAACGATCACCATCGATGTACACGCTGTCCGCTGTGGGAGCGGCAGTCGTCCTGACGCTGGCCGCCTGCGGCAAGAAGGAGGAGCCCGCCGCCACCACGCCGGCACCCGCGTCGGCCGCGGCCCCGGCTTCGGTCGCCGCAGCACCCGCAGCCACCGGTGCCGAGGCCACGGCGAAGAAATGGATCGACAGCGAGTTCCAGCCGTCCACGCTGTCCAAAGACCAGCAAATGGCCGAGATGAAATGGTTCATCGACGCCGCGGCCAAGCTCAAGGCCAAGGGCGTGACCGAGATCTCGGTGGTGTCCGAGACCATCACCACGCACGAGTACGAGAGCAAGACGATGGCCAAGGCCTTCGAGGAGATCACCGGCATCAAGGTCAAGCACGACCTGATTCAGGAGGGCGACGTGGTCGAGAAACTGCAGACCTCGATGCAGTCCGGCAAGTCCATCTACGACGGTTGGATCAGTGACTCCGACCTGATCGGCACCCACTACCGCTACGGCAAGATCCTGGCGCTGTCCGACTACATGGAAGGCGCTGGCAAGGAGTTCACGAACCCCGGCCTGGACCTGAAGGACTTCATCGGCACCAGCTTCACCACCGCGCCGGACAAGAAGCTGTATCAACTGCCCGACCAGCAGTTCGCCAACCTGTACTGGTTCCGCGCCGACCTGTTCGCCAAGCCCGAACTGAAGGAAAAGTTCAAGGCAAAGTACGGCTACGACCTGGGCGTGCCGTTGAACTGGAGCGCGTATGAAGACATCGCCGCGTTCTTCACCAACGACGTGAAACAGATCGACGGCAAGCCGATCTACGGCCACATGGACTACGGCAAGAAAGACCCGTCGCTGGGCTGGCGCTTCACCGACGCGTGGCTGTCGATGGCCGGCACCGCCGACATCGGCATCCCGAACGGCTTGCCGGTCGACGAGTGGGGCATCCGCGTGGCGGACGACAAGTGCACGCCGGTCGGCGCGTCCGTGGCTCGCGGCGGTGCCACCAACTCGCCCGCGGCCGTCTACGCGCTGACGAAATACATCGACTGGATGAAGAAGTTCTCGCCGAAAGAGGCCATCGGCATGACCTTCGGCGAAGCCGGCCCGGTGCCTGCGCAAGGCCAGATCGCGCAGCAGATCTTCTGGTACACCGCCTTCACCGCCGACATGATCAAGAAGGGTCTGCCGGTGGTCAACGAAGACGGCACACCGAAGTGGCGGATGGCCCCCGGGCCGAATGGTCCGTACTGGAAGCAGGGCATGCAGAACGGCTACCAGGATGTGGGCTCGTGGACCTTCTTCAAGGACCACGACGCCAACAAGACGGCCGCCGCCTGGCTCTACGCGCAGTTCATCACGGCCAAGAGCACGTCGCTCAAGAAGACCATCGTCGGATTGACGCCGATCCGCGAGTCCGACATCCAGAGCCAGGCGATGACCGACATGGCACCCAAGCTGGGTGGCCTGGTCGAGTTCTATCGCAGCCCGGCGCGTGTCGCGTGGACGCCGACAGGCACCAACGTGCCCGACTACCCGAAGCTGGCGCAGCTGTGGTGGAAGAACGTGGCCGTGGCCGTGACCGGCGAGAAGACGCCGCAGCAGGCCATGGACAACCTGGCCAACGAGATGGACGACGTGATGGGCCGCCTGGAACGCGCCGGCATGGC
>JANNEI010000059.1:0-3017 GCA_031378565.1 Burkholderiales bacterium | reverse complement strand
GGGCAAGGGCAACGCCAGCCTGCCGCGGCCACTGGAAGAACAGATTGAAGCCGGTGCGTACGGACTGAAGTTGCACGAAGACTGGGGCACCACGCCGGCGGCGATCGACAACTGCCTCAGCGTGGCCGACCGCCTCGATGTGCAGGTCACCATTCACACCGACACGCTGAACGAATCGGGCTTCCTCGAAAGCACGATCGATGCCTTCAAGGGCCGCACCATCGCCACCTTCCACACCGAAGGTGCGGGCGGCGGCCACGCGCCCGACATCATCCGCGTGGCGAGCCTGCCGAATGTGCTGCCCAGTTCCACCAACCCGACCATGCCCTACACCGTGAACACGGTCGACGAGCACCTGGACATGCTGATGGTGTGCCACCACCTGGACGCCGGCATTGCCGAAGACCTGGCTTTCGCCGAAAGCCGCATCCGCCGCGAGACGATTGCCGCCGAAGACATCCTGCACGACATCGGCGTGTTCTCGATGATGTCGTCCGACAGCCAGGCGATGGGGCGAGTCGGCGAGG
Source organism: Burkholderiales bacterium (assembly GCA_031378565.1). GTDB lineage: Bacteria > Pseudomonadota > Gammaproteobacteria > Burkholderiales > Burkholderiaceae_C > JANYJJ01. Next base: position 2,490 of record JANNEI010000059.1, on the reverse strand, counting down.
TGATCATCCGCACCTGGCAGGCGGCGCACAAGATGAAGGAGCAGCGCGGCGCGCTTGCGGGCGACAGCGCCCGGCACGACAACTTTCGCGTCAAGCGCTACATCGCCAAGTACACGATCAACCCGGCCATCACACAGGGAATCGCCCACATCGTCGGCTCGGTCGAAGTCGGCAAGCTCGCCGACCTGGTGCTCTGGAAGCCGGCCTTCTTCGGCGTCAAGCCGTCGTTGATCTTGAAGGGCGGCATGATCGCCGCCGCCGCGATGGGCGACCCGAATGCGTCGATCCCGACACCACAGCCGGTGCACTACCGACCCATGTTCGGTGCCTTCGGCGGCGCGCTGAACGACTCGTGCCTGACCTTCGTGTCGCAAGCCTCACTGGACCTGGGCGTGCCCGACAAGCTGGGGTTGAAGCGGCGCGCCGTGGCCGTGAAGAACACGCGATCCATCGGCAAGGCCGACATGGTTCACAACAGCGGCACGCCGCACATCGAGGTCGATCCACAGACCTACGAAGTGCGCGCCGATGGTGTGCTGCTGACCTGCGAGCCGGCCAGCGTGCTGCCGCTGGCGCAGAGGTATTTCTTGTTTTGAGGCACCAACCGAGTCCGACGAGAACGAGGCCGGTCTGATACCGCGCCGCATTCTCCCGGCCATCGCGCTGTCGCAGTTTGCCGGCACTTCGCTGTGGTTCGCCATCAACGCGGTCATGCCCGAGTTGCAGCACAGCGCCGGGTTGCCCGCGGCGTCCACCGGCTGGCTCACGGCGGCGGTGCAACTGGGCTTCATCGCCGGCACGCTGGTGTTCGCGCTGCTGGCGGTGGCCGATCGGTTCTCGCCGCGCCTGGTGTTCCTGGTGTGTTCGCTGGCGGGTGCGGCACTGGCGCTCGGCACCGCGCTGTTGCCACCCGGCGTGCCGCTGCTGATCGCACTTCGCTTTGCCACGGGCGTGTGCCTGGCCGGCATTTACCCGGTGGGGATGAAGATCGCCGCGGGCTGGTATGCGCAAGGGCTGGGTTGGGCACTGGGCGTGCTGGTGGGCGCGCTGGTGCTGGGCACGGCCATGCCGTTCGGCCTGCGCGCGCTGGGGGCCGCGTGGGAATGGCAAACCGTGATGGTGGTGGTGGCGCTGGTCGCGGCCAGCGGCGGCGTGCTGATGGCGCTCGCGGTGCCTGACGGCCCGCATCTGGTGCGCCGGCCCCAGGGCGCGGGCCCAGGCCCTGCCCTGTCGCACCGCGCGCTGGCCGTGATCTGGACCGACCGCAGGCTGCGCGCGTCGGTGCTGGGCTACTTCGGCCACATGTGGGAGCTGTACGCGTTCTTCGTGCTGCTGCCGTTGATCGTGGCGATGCACTGGCAAGGCGCGGCTGCGTCGTGGTGGGTTTTCAGTGCCATCGGCGTCGGCCTGTTCAGCTGCGTGGGCGGCGGGCTGCTGGCGCGGCGCTTCGGCAGTGCGCGCGTGGCCGGTGCCCAGCTGGCGTGCAGCGGCGCTTGCGGGCTGGCGGCACCTTGGCTGCTCGACGCGCCGCTGTGGCTGTGGGTGCCCTGGCTGCTGTTGTGGGGTGCCACGGTGTCGGGCGATTCACCGCAGCTCAGCGCTCTGACCGCGGCGAATGCGCCGCGCGCGGTGGTGGGCAGCGTACTGACCATCGTCAACTGCATCGGGTTCACGCTGTCGGTGATCACGATCACCGTGTTCTCCGGCCTGGCCACGGTGTGGCCGCTGGCCCAGGTGCTGCCCTGGCTGGCCGTCGGCCCGGCGATCGGCGTTCTGTGTTTGCGGCCCTTGCTGAAGTCGCCGGCCTGAACTGATGCAGCGTTGGCGTGCCGCCGGCGTGCGGCGTGTGGCGGGCGAAGCGCTATTTCGTGTTCTGCGGCACAGGCGTGCCGGTGTGATCACCCAAGCCGCGGCACAGCGCCGCGGCGGCTGCGTGAGACATCTCGATCGGCAGAACCTGCCCCGATTCGAACTGCAGATGCAGCCGCACATGGCCTTCGGTGGCGGCATGCACCACACCTGCAGCCAGGCAACGCACGGCGGCGGGCAGGTCGGTCGCCACAGCCTCGTCGGCGGGCTCGGCGTCGGCATTCAGCAAGGCCACGACCATTGCCGGCGCGTCCGCCTCGCGCACTTCGATCGACGTTTCTCGCAATTCGCCGTCGACCTTCGATTCGGTCTCGATCACCACGCTGCCAGTGTCGGCCGCGCTGTTCGATTCCTTGACTTCCTCGATGGTGACCGCGACCTTCGCGTCTGGCTTGTCCATCTGCGTGTCCCCCGTCCCGGTTCAGGTTTGAAAGAGCGCCTCTGTGCGCTCGCCGACCCCGAGTTTAAGTTGGTTTCACTGCACGGGCCGGGCGTCTAGAGCTCGCTCTCGCGCCCCGCAAACAGCTCGCGCACGGGCCGTGTTTCCGGCAGCACGTAGACCACGGCCCGGCCCGTTGCCAGTGTCGGCCGCAGCACATTCAGATAGAAAACCACCGGCAC
>JANNEI010000016.1:0-1909 GCA_031378565.1 Burkholderiales bacterium | reverse complement strand
CGGGGGGAGTGGGGGGTGTGGTCGTCAGTTCACCCGAAGGGAACTGCCGCGAGACCTCGCGGTAGATCCCTTCTCCCATGCCGTGAAGCCGTTGCAACTCGTACTTCGCATCGGTGCCCTCGGCCATGTGAACGATGGCGGCAATGGTGCCCGCGTTGTGGGTCGCGAACTGCGGGTAGATCACGTCTGCGTGGCCGAGCAGCGCCTGCGCGCAGGCCAGGTACGAGATGTCGGTGTGGTGCTTGTGGGTGAAAACCGGATAGCCGCTCAGCCCCAATTCCTGCGCACGCTTGATCTCGCCGTCCCAGTACGCGCCCTTGACCAGCCGCACCATGAAGCGCAGGCCGTGCGAGCGGGCGATGCGGGCCACTTCGTCGACCACCTGCAGCGCGCGTGTCTGGTACGCCTGCACCGCCAGGCCGAAGCCGCGCCACTGCGGGAAAGCCTGCGCGATGCGCGCCGCCAGAGCGTCCAGCACGTCGAGCGACAGTTCCAGGCGGTCGCTTTCTTCGGCGTCGATGGTCAGGTTGAGGTTGGCTTTCGCCGCGGGCTCAATCAATTGCCACACGCGCGGCAGCAGTTCGGCAAACACGCGCTCGCGCTGCGCGTCTTCATAGCGCGAGAACAGCGCGCTGAGCTTGATCGAAATGCCGTCGGCCGACTCGGGTCCGTCGGCGGCCGTGTTGCCGGCGGCGATCGCGTGGATCGCGTTCAGGTACGACGCCAGGTAGCGCTGCGCATCGGCCTCGGTGCGCGCGCCTTCGCCCAGCATGTCGTAGCTGAAGCGCAGGCCGCGCTGGGCCTTGCGTGCCGACGCCGCCTCGCCCATCGCCTCGCCGATCGAGCGGCCCAGCACGAACTGGCGGCCCAGCAACTGGATGGCGCGCACCGTGGCGCCCACCACCGTTTGCGCGCCCAGCCGCTTGAACAAACCGGCGTCGGCTTCGCCCTGCGGCAGGAATTTTTTCGACAGCGAAATGGCGCTGGCCGACAACGTGGCAAGCATCTGGTGCGGGCCGCCCGAGCGGGCGTCGAACTGGGCGTTGCCGAGTTGGTCGGCCGTCAGCGCGATGGCAGTTTCGGTGTCGGGCACGCGCAGCAGCGCTTCGGCCAGCCGCATCAGCGCCAGGCCTTCGGCGCTGGAGATCGGGTACTCGCGCAGCAGCGACTCCATGGCCCAGAACGGCGGCGGGTTGTCGCGCACCGCCTGCACCCAGGGCCGCGCAGCGCGCATCGCCTGCGTCCAGTCCAGGCGGCCGTCCAGCCGCACCAGCAGGGCTTGCAAGGTCTGCGCTTCGTCGCGGTACGGAGACGGCAGCCGGGCGGACCCAGGCAACAGAGGGATCGACATGGCAAACCACCTTGTTAGGACAATTTGCTAGGTTAGCGCCGAGTAGCTAGCATTACTCACCGAAAATCATCGCTTCCTTCGGAGCAAATTCCACATGGCCACCCACGACGCGACGCCCCTCGTCGACAAGATCGACGCCAAGATTCTCCGCGTGCTGCAGCGCGACGGCCGCATCTCGAACCTGAAGCTGGCCGAGGAAGTGCACCTGTCGCCCACCGCCGTGCTGGAGCGCGTGAAACGCCTGACGCGCGACCGCTTCATCCTCGGCTACGAAGCGCGGCTGAACCCCGACAAGCTGGGTGCCGGGATGATGGTTTTCGTCGAGATCCTGCTCGACCGCACGGTGCACGACGTGATGGACGCCTTCAAGGCCGCGGTGCAGGTGCGCAGCGAAATCCTCGAATGCCATCTGGTGGCCGGCGGTTTCGACTACCTGTTGAAGACCCGCGTGGCCAACATGGCGGCCTACCGCGAGTTCATCGGCAGCGTGATCTGGACCCTGCCCGGCGTGCGCGAAACCCGCACGTATGCGGTGATGGAAGAGGTGAAGAACACGAC
>JANNEI010000010.1:0-7319 GCA_031378565.1 Burkholderiales bacterium | reverse complement strand
CGCATCAACTGCCGATTCTCAATATCAATCCGCAAAACGATCGCCAACGCCACCATGTTCATCACGATCGCCGAGCCACCAAAACTCATCAGCGGCAGCGTCAACCCCTTGGTCGGCAAAACCCCCAGATTGACACCCATGTTGATGAACGCCTGGCCGCCGATCCAGACGCCGATGCCCTGTGCGTACAGCCCCGCGAACACCCGGTCCAGCGCAATCGCCTGGCGCCCGATGTGGAACAGCCGCCGCGCCAGCCAGAAGAACGCAACGATGACGCAGGCCACACCGACGAAGCCGAGTTCCTCGCCGATCACGGCGAGCAGGAAATCGGTGTGCGCCTCGGGCAGGTAGTGCAGCTTCTCGACGCTGGAGCCCAGGCCCTGGCCGACAATTTCACCGCGGCCGAAAGCGATCAACGAATGCGTCAGTTGATACGCCTTGCCCAGCGCGAACTCGGGGTCCCACGGCCGCAGATAGGCAAAGATGCGCTCGCGCTTTTCAGGGCTGGACGCGATCACCAGCACGAAGGTGCCGACCAGCACCGCGCCGCTGAGCAGGAACATGCGGCCGTTCACGCCGCCGAGAAACAGGATGCCCATCGAGATGATGGCCACCACCATGAAGGCACCCATGTCGGGCTCGCGCAGCAGCAGCACGCCGGTGATGCCCAGCGCCACCGCCATCGGCCACACCGCCTGCACGAAGTTTTCACGCGCCTCCATCTTGCGGGCCATGTAGCTGGCGGCGTACATCGCCATCGCGAGCTTGGCCAGCTCGCTGGGCTGGAAGTTCATCAGACCGAGCGGAATCCAGCGGCGCGACTTGTTCACGACCTTGCCGATGCCTGGAATCAACACCGCCACCAGCAGCAGCAACGCCAGCACGAAGACCCACGGTGCCGCCTTCTCCCACACGTTCATCGGCACCTGCAGCGCGAGGATGGCAAGCACGCCCGCAACGCTGATCGACAGCAGGTGGCGGGTCAGGAAATGGGTTGACGTGTAGAGCGCGAACTTCGGGTTGTCGGGCAGTGCGACCGAGGCGCTGTAGACCATCACCGCACCCAGGGCCAACAGCGCCACCGTCATCCACACCAGCGCCTGGTCGAAGCCGAGCAGGCGCGCGGGTTGGCCGGACGACACGTTGATCCAGTCGCGCACCGGCACCGCAGCCGCGCCTTCGGGGCGGCGCAGAAGCGCCGACGCGCGTGCGGCCAGGCGCGCCTTGATCGACCCGAAGCTGAAACTCGCAAATGCAGTCATGCAGCGACCTCCCCCTGTTCGGCGGCCAGCGCATGAACTTCGCCCACGAACACCTCGGCGCGGTGGCTGTAGTTGCGGAACATGTCGAGGCTGGCGCAGGCCGGGCTGAGCAGCACCGCGTCGCCTGCCAGCGTGCGGCTGAAGGCCCAGCGCGTGGCGGCTTCCAGCGTGTCGTGTCGTTGCAGGGCGACGCCGGTGCCTGCAAGAGCGGATTCAATCAGGGCCGCGTCGCGGCCGAGCGTGGCCACGGCGCGGGCGTGGCGCTGCACCGGCGCGGCCAGCGGACCGAAGTCCTGCCCCTTGCCGTCGCCACCGAGGATGACCACCAGCTTGCCCGGCACCCGATCGTCACCCAGGCCGTTCAACGCGGCCACCGTGGCACCGACGTTGGTGCCCTTGCTGTCATCGAACGCGTCCACCCCATTGACCGAGGCGATGAACTGCACGCGGTGCGGCTCGCCGGTGTATTCGCGCAGGCCGTGCAGCATCGGTGCCAGCGGGCAGTCGATGGCCGTGGCGAGCGCCAAGGCGGCCAGCGCATTGGCAGCGTTGTGGCGGCCGCGCACGCGCAACGCGTCGACGGGCATCAGCCGCTGGATGTGCAACTCGAAAGCGTCGCTGCCCTTGCGCGGGCGCTTGATGGTTTCATCCGCTTCGAGTGCCCGCACCAGCCAGGCCATGCCGTTCTCGACCAGCAGGCCGTAGTCGCCGGGGTGCGTCGGCGCGTCGAGTCCGAAGCGCACCACGCTGCGCAGCACCGGCTTTGCGAAGCGGCCCTTGCCGGGCACCGCGGCGGGCACCATGCGTTCGACGGCGGGATCGTCGCGGTTGACGACCATCACCGCGTTCTGTCCGTAGACGCGCGCCTTCGCGGCCACGTAGGACGCCATGTCGCCGTGCCAGTCGAGGTGGTCTTCGGTGATGTTCAGCACCACGGCAGCGTCGGGCTCGAAGGCATGCACGCCGTCGAGCTGGAAGCTGGAGAGTTCGAGGACCCAGACGTCGGGCAGTCCGTCGCTTTCGGCGGCCAACCCATCCGCCAGCGTCTGCAACATCGTCGGCCCGATGTTGCCGGCCGCCGCCACCCGCTGGCCGGTGCGTTCGATCAGCAATGCGGCCATCGCGGTGGTCGTCGTCTTGCCATTGGTGCCGGTGATGGCAAGCACCTTCGGCGCGTAGCCGCGCTCGGCTTTCAAGTCGGCCAGCGCGCGGGCGAACAAATCGAGCTCGCCCTGCACCGCCACGCCGGTTTGCACAGCCCGCGCCAGCGGCGCGGCAATGCGCGCATCGAGCGGCGACAAGCCGGGGCTTTTCAGCACCAGTTGCACGCCTTCGAATGCCGCGTCGGTCAGCTCGCCGTGCAGCAGGCTGACGGCAGGCGCGAGTTCGGCCACGGCTGCTGCGTGCGGTGCCGGATCGCGCGAGTCCCAGACGCGCACGGTCGCGCCATTCGCAGCGCACCAGCGCGTCATCGCGAGGCCCGATTCACCGAGGCCGAGTACCAGCACGCTGAGGTCTTCGAGGTGCTTCATGACAGCCACCACGACGCTGCGCGCCGGCCCCCCGAGGGAGTGTCGACTGTTCTGAGGCGGCTCGGCAACAGTCGCATCAGCGCAGCTTCAAACTCGCCAGCCCGATCAGGCACAGCAGCATCGTGATGATCCAGAAGCGCACCACCACCTGCGTCTCCTGCCAGCCCGACTTCTCGAAGTGGTGGTGCAGCGGGGCCATCTTGAGCAGGCGCCGGCCTTCGCCGAAGCGTTTGCGGGTGTACTTGAACCACAGCACCTGCAGCATCACCGACACCGCCTCGGCAACGAAGATTCCGCCCATGATGCCCAGCACGATTTCCTGCCGCGTGATGACGGCGATGGTGCCCAGCGCGCCGCCCAGCGACAGCGCGCCCACGTCGCCCATGAAGACCTGCGCCGGGTGCGTGTTGAACCACAGAAAGGCCAGGCCCGCGCCGGCCATGGCGGCACAGAAGATCAGCAACTCGCCGGCACCGGGGATGTAGGGAATCAGCAGGTATTTCGAGTACACCGAGCTGCCGGTGACGTAGGCGAACACGCCCAGCGCCGAACCCACCATCACCACCGGCATGATGGCCAGGCCGTCCAGGCCGTCGGTCAGGTTCACCGCGTTGCTGGTGCCCACGATCACGAACCAGGTCAGCATCAGGAAACCGAACACGCCCAGCGGGTAGCTGATGGTCTTGAAGAACGGCAGCATCAGGTCGGCCTTGGGCGGCAGGTCGTTCGAGAAGCCGCTTTGAATCCAGCGCAAGAAGAGTTCGAGCACGCGCAGGTTCGAGGTTTCGCTGACGCTGAACGCGAGGTACAGCGCGGCCACCAGGCCGATCAGCGATTGCCAGAAGAACTTTTCGCGCGACGACATGCCTTCGGGGTTCTTGTCGACCACCTTGCGCCAGTCGTCGACCCAGCCGATGGCACCGAAGCCGATGGTCACCACCATCACGATCCAGACGAAGCGGTTGCTCCAGTCGAACCACAGCAAGGTGCTGACGCCGATGCTGATCAGGATCAGCACGCCGCCCATCGTCGGCGTGCCGGCCTTGGCCATGTGCGCCGTCACGCCGTAGTCGCGAATCGGCTGGCCGATCTTCAGCGACGCGAGGCGGCGGATCACCCACGGGCCGAAGGCCAGGCCGATCAACAGGGCGGTCATCGCGGCCAGCACGGCGCGCAGGGTCAGGTATTGAAAAACACGGAAGAAGCCGAGTTCGGGCGACAGGGTTTGCAGCCACTGGGTCAGGCTAAGCAGCATCGCTGGCTCCTTCGCCTTGCAGCAGTGCCGCCGCCACCCGCTCCATCTTCATGAAGCGCGAGCCCTTGACGAGCACGGCGTTGAAGACAGGCGGCGGCGCGCTGATGAGCGAAGCCACGTCGTTGAAATGACGCGCGCCGCTGAAGGCGTCGGCCGCGTGCGCGCACAGCTCACCCACACACCAGAAATGGTCGATGCCCTGTGCCTTCGCGTAGGCACCGACCTCGGCGTGGAAGGCCAGCCCCTGGTCGCCGACCTCGCCCATGTCACCCAGCACCAGCCAGCGTGGTGCAGGCAAGGAGGCCAGCACGTCGATGGCGGCGCGCACCGAGTCGGGGTTGGCGTTGTAGCTGTCGTCGATCAACGTCACCGCGCGGCCCTGGCGCGTGAAGGTCTTCAGCTGCGAGCGGCCCTTGACCGCCTGGAACGATTCGAGTCCACCGGCGATGGCGGCCAGCGGGCAGCCTGCAGCCAGCGCGCACGCCGCGGCCGCCAGCGCATTCTTGAGGTTGTGCCAACCGGCCATGTGCAGGCTCGTCGGCACGTGGCCGGCGGGTGTTTTCAACGTCAGCGCCCAGTGGTCGCCCGCCCATTCGGCGTCGGCGGTCACATCGGCCGGACCTTGCAGCGCGAACGTCAGCATCGGGCGTCGACCGGCCAGCGCGTGCCACACGGGCGCGAAGGCATCGTCGGCCGGAAAAACCGCCACGCCCGACGGGCCCAGCGCCTCGATCACGGCACCGTTCTCGCGCGCCACCGCGTCCACGCTGGCCATGAATTCCAGGTGCTCGCGCTGCGCGTTGTTGACCAGCGCCACCGTGGGCGCGGCCATGCGCGCGAGGCTGGCGATTTCACCGGGGTGGTTCATGCCGAGTTCGACCACGCCGGCACGGTGAAAGATGGCGTCGTCCTGGCGCAGGCGCAGCAGGGTCAGCGGCACGCCGATGTCGTTGTTGAAATTGCCCTGGGTCGAGAAGGCCGACGCGCCCAGCCACACCTGCAGGACGGACGCGATCATCTGCGTCACCGTGGTCTTGCCGTTGCTGCCGGTGACGGCGATCAGCGGCAGGTGGAAGCGATGCCGCCATGCAGTGGCCAGCTCGCCGAGCGCATGGCGCGCGTCGGTCACCTGCAGGCCCGGCAGGCCGGCCTCGGCCAGGCCATGCGCGGCCAATGCGGCCACCGCACCGGCAGCGCGCGCTTGCGGCAGAAAGTCGTGCGCATCGAAATGCTCGCCCTTGAGCGCGACAAACAAGTCACCGGCTTGCAGGCTGCGCGTGTCGCTGTGCACGCGCAGCAGGTTCACGTTGCCATCACCGACCAGCGTCGACTGAGGCAGCAGCGCGTGCGCCTGGGCCAGCGTCATCATGTCGCGGTACCGCGCAAGTTCAACGCCGCCAGCGCCTCGTCCACATCCGAGAACGGATGCTTGACGCCGGCGATGTCCTGGTAATCCTCGTGGCCCTTTCCGGCGATCAGGATCACGTCGTGCGCAGTGGCTTCGCGCACCGCCGTGCGAATCGCCGAGCGCCGGTTCTCGATCACCTTCACGCCTTGCTGGCTGACCGGCAAACCGGCCACGATCTGCAGCAGGATGAAGGCCGGCGCTTCGAAGCGCGGGTTGTCCGAGGTGATGATGACGCGCTGCGCCAACCGCTGTGCCAGCGCGCCCATCAGCGGGCGCTTGCCGGCATCGCGGTTGCCGCCGCAGCCGAACACGCACCACAGCACGCCGCCACGCGCCGCGGCCAGCGGCTGCAACGCTAGCAGCGCTTTTTCCAGCGCATCGGGCGTGTGTGCGTAGTCGACCACCGCCTCGGGCGCATTCGCTGCGCTGGGCACGCGCTGCATGCGGCCCGGCACCGGCGTGAGCTGGCTGCACACGCGCGCCGCGTCGGCCAGGTTGACGCCCAGCGCGCGCAGACCGCCGATGACGGCCAGCAGGTTGGACACGTTGTAGTCGCCGATCAGTCCGGTGCGAACGCTGACGCTGGCATCGGCTTCATGCAGTTCGAACGCCAGGCCGCCGTCGCGGTAGCCGATGTGCGACGCACGCAAGGTGGCCGCGCCGCGCGTCGAGTACGTCCACAGCGCGAGCGCCGTGGCGTTCAGGTCTTGCGCCAGCCGCGCGCCGAAAGCGTCGTCCAGGTTCAGCACCGCCGCCTTCAGGCCGGGCCACGCGAACAGCGCCGCCTTGGCGTCGCCGTAGGCCTGCATGCTGCCGTGGAAGTCGAGGTGGTCCTGCGTCAGGTTGGTGAACAGGGCCACGTCGATGTGGGTGCCGGCCAGCCGGTGTTCGTCGATGCCGATCGACGAAGCCTCGACCGCGCAGGCTTCAAAACCAGCCTCCGCAAAACGCTTGAACGCCGCCTGCAGGATGACCGGGTCGGGTGTGGTCAGCCCGTTGAATTGAATGTCGGCCGGCTGCGCACCGAAAGGTGGCTGGCCGATGCCGAGCGTGCCGACCACGCCGCAGCGTCGGCCGAGCGCCGTCAACGCCTGTGCCGTCCACCATGCGGTCGATGTCTTGCCGTTGGTCCCGGTCACGGCCACCACGCTCAGCCGTTGGCTCGGGTTGCCAAGAAAGCCGCTGGCGATCGGGCCGGTGGCGGCTTTCAGGCCGGTCATCGCAGCGACACGCGATGTGTCGAACTCGAAAGCGTCGCTGCCTTCGGCCTCGACCAGACACGCCAGCGCGCCAGCCGCCAGCGCCGCCGGCACATGCTGCCGGCCGTCTTGTGCGTGCCCAGGCCAGGCGACGAAGGCATCGCCCGCCACCACGCGGCGGCTGTCGGTGGCCAGGCCGCGCACACCGCGCGCCTGCAACCAGCCGAGCGCGCTGTCCACCGAGGCGAGCTGCGTCAGCGCCATCAGAAGCTTTCCACTTCGGCAGGCAGCTTGCGCGCGACGATCTGCGGGCGCACGTCGAGGTCGGGCTGCACGCCGAGCGTGCGCAGCGTCTGCTGCACGACTTCGCTGAACACCGGTGCGGCCACGTCGCCGCCGTAGTACTTGCCGTTGCTGGGCTCGTCGACCATCACCGCGACCACGATGCGCGGGTTGTTGATGGGCGCAATGCCGACGAACCACGAGCGGTATTTCTTGTCGGAGTAGCCCTTGCCTTCCTGCTTGTAGGCGGTGCCGGTCTTGCCGCCCACCGAGTAGCCCATGGCCTGCGCCTTCGGCGCGGTGCCGCCCTCGCCCGCCGCCATGTTGAGCATCTGGCGAATTGCCTGCGCCGTCTTGGGCGACATCACGCGGATGCCGGCC
>JANNEI010000777.1:0-2135 GCA_031378565.1 Burkholderiales bacterium | reverse complement strand
GAAGGCTTTGCAGGTCGGCAAAGCTCGCAGTATCGGCCGCGAGACCGCCGTGGGCCTGATCGGCAACCTGCTGGATGCCGCAAGACAACGCACGCGTACCGAGCTACTCGACAGCCGCACCGAAATCGAGGGCGGCAAGCGCAGGCTGCGCACGGAGGGAAAGAAAGCGCTGCCCCTCAACGCAGCGCAGCGCGCACGGCTGGCGCAATTCATGACCGCGTTTGCGTCGCATCAGGCGAACCCCGCCTTCTTCAAGCTGATCGATGTGGCGCGGCGCATCTCCGGAACAGGCAGCCTCGGCATTGAACGCTACGTGCTGCTGGTCGAAGGCAAGGGCTCACCCGACGGCAACTATCTGCTCGATCTCAAGGAAGCACGGCCGTCAGTGCTGGTGCCTTACGTCACTGCCCGGCAGCCGAAATGGAAAAGCGAGGCGGATCGCGTGGTATCGATCCAGCGCCGTATGCAGTCGGTGTCGCAGGCGTTCCTGCACAGCGTGGAGATGAACGGCAAGCCTTTCGTCCTGCGCGGCCTGCAACCGGCACGGGACCGGCTGGATCTGGCGGAGGCAAAAGGCGATCAGGCGAAGCTGCAGATGGTCGTCGCGGCAATGGGAAAGATCACGGCCCTGGGACAGTTGCGCGGCAGCGGCTGGCAGGGCGCGGCGCAGGCCGGCGAATTGGCCGCGTTTGGACACGCCGTCGACACCTGGCGCCCCGCGCTGGTCGAACTGGCGGAAAGTTTTGCGCAGCGAGTCGATGCGGACTGGCACGCATTCCGCGACGGCCGACCGCAGATGAGAGGAGAAAGGAAAAGTTAAAGAGGAAAGGTCGAATCAAATGCCGTAAGTGCCGTGAATGTCGTGAAAGCGTTAAACCCGAAAAAACGGCCGGCCCGCGTTCGCTGCTATGCTTCAAGGCCAAGAGAATATTCACGACATTCAGGGCATAAAGGAGACTCCATGCCACCACCCTCAGCCGCCTCCCCCGTCTGGTTCATCACCGGATGTTCGACCGGCCTGGGCCGGGCACTGGCCGAGGCCGTGCTGCAACACGGTCACCGCGCCGTGGTGACGGCGCGCAATCCCGCGCAGGTCCAGGACATCGTCGCGCAACATTCCAAGAGTTCGCTTGCCGTGCAGCTCGACGTCGCCGATTACAGCCAGATCGAGCGGGCCATTTCTGCCGCCGAGCATGCCTTCGGGAGCATCGACGTGCTGGTGAACAACGCAGGCTACGGCTATCTCGCCGCGGTCGAGGAAGGCGAGGAACAGGAAATTCGTGCGATGTTCGAAACCAATTTCTTCGGCCTCGCCGCGCTCACCCGCCGCGTGCTGCCCGGCATGCGCGCACGCGGGCGCGGACACATCATCAATATCTCGTCGGTCGGCGGCCTGCTCGGCAATCCCAGCGCGGGTTACTACAACGCGACCAAATTCGCCGTGGAAGGCCTGTCCGAGGCGCTGGCGAAGGAAGTCGAACCACTGGGCATCCACGTCACCGTGGTGGAGCCCGGCCCTTTCCGCACCGACTGGGCCGGCCGTTCACTGAAGCAAGTGCGCAAGCCGATCGAAGCCTACGCGAAAACTTCGGGTGCGCGACGCGCGCAAATCAGCGGCTACAGCGGCAGGCAGGCCGGCGATCCGGCGCGCGCCGCGCAAGCGATCATCCGCATCGTCGAATCCCCAATCCCGCCGATGAACCTCGTGCTCGGCAAGGACGGGCTGAAGCGCGTGCGCGACAAGCTCGAAAAGTTCTCCGACAGCCTGCGGCAATGGGAAACCGTTACCCTTGGCGCGGACTTTCCCGAGGCTTGAGCCGTGCAGAACGAGAGGGGGAGTGTCGCGGTTCTTGACGATTGGCAAGGCGTGGCCAAACAGAGCGCGGACTGGTCGAAACTGCAGCAGCGGGCTGGCGTCGTTTTCTTCGAAGCACCTTTCGCCGGCCCGGACAAGCTCGTAAGCGCGCTCGGCGATTTCGACATCATCATCGCCATGCGCGAGCGCACGAAGTTCTCGAAGGAGCTGCTCGACCGATTACCGAAGCTGCGCATGATCGCGCTGACCGGTGGACGCACCTGGACCATGGATTTCGATACGCTGAACGCACGCGGCATTCCCGTGTGCCATACCGGTG
>JANNEI010000737.1:0-2334 GCA_031378565.1 Burkholderiales bacterium | reverse complement strand
GATCTCGGCGCTCTTCGACAGCTCGTTGCTCTTCGCATCCGCTGCCTGCAGGCCGTAGCCCGACATGAAGCCGTTGTGCCGCTGCGCGCCCACCGGGTGGCCGGGGAACAGGTCGAGCGTGGCGATCTTGGCGGGCTTGCCAGCCATTGCTGCTTTGGCGTACTGACCGATCAGCACGCCGGCCTTGTAGTTGTCGGTCGCGAACAGCGCATCGGTGGCGTCGGCCGGGTCGGCCGGGCTGTCGAGCGCGATGAACATCACGCCTTGCGCCTGCGCCTTCTTGATCGCCGGCACGATGGCCTTCGAATCGCTGGGCGTGATCAGGATGGTTTTGGCACCGGCGGCCATCATGTTCTCGATCGCCGTCACCTGGCCGGCGTTGTCGCCATCGGCCTTGCCGGCGGCAGCGATCAGCTTTGCGCCCTTGGCGGTGGCGGCGGCTTGCGCGCCTTCCTTCATCTTCACGAAGAAGGGGTTGGTGTCGGTCTTGGTGATCAGGCCGATCACCGGCGCGTCGGCGGCTGCGGCGTGGTTCGTGGCAAGGCCGGCGGCAAGCAGCGTGGCCGCCAGAGCGACGGCGCTCAGAGAGAGGTTTTTCAACCTGGTGTGTCTCCGTGTTCAGTGAAGCGGCCAGCATGCAGACCGCAATGGTTCGGGGGTGATCGCTGGTGCCTGCGCGAGAGCAGTTCGAAACAGCGTGGAGTGAATTGTCGGCGACGATAATTAATAAATCAAGTTGATTGATTAATGGAAAACCCGGGTGTTCAGGCCGGCCGCGTCGCCGCATGCTCGTGCCTTGTCGACGATGGGAGACCTGCGTGATCGTGGTGTGCGGTGAAGCCTTGATGGATGTCTTTGCGGCCGGTGAAACTCCGACCGGCATGTTGCTGGATGCGCGCGTCGGCGGCTCGCCGTTCAACGTCGCCGTCGGCCTGGCGCGGCTGGCCCGGCCGGTGTCGTTTTTCTCGGCGGTGTCGAACGGCTTCATGGGTGAACGATTGATGCAGGCGCTGGCCGCAGAAGGCGTGGACACCGCAGCGGTGGCGCGCACCGATGCGCCCACCACGATCAGCCTGGTCGGCGTCGACGCGCACGGCGTGCCGTCGTATGCGTTCTACGGCGAAGGCGGGGCCGACCGCGCGCTGACGCTGCCCGCGCTAGCCGCGGTGCCGGCCGCGCAGGCCATCCATCTCGGCTCGTACGCCGCGGTGGTCGAGCCGATTGCGTCCACGCTGCGAGGCCTGGTCGAGCGCGAACATCGGCACACGCTGATCGCCTACGACCCGAACATCCGCCTCAACGTCGAGCCCGATCTGGCCCGCTGGCGCGACATGCTGGCGTGGATGCTGCCGCGCACCCACCTGCTGAAAATCAGCGACGAAGACCTGGCCCTGCTGCTGCCCGGCGTCAGCCGCGACGACTTCGCCGCCAGCGCGCTGGCGCAAGGCGTGCGGCTGGTGGTGGTGACGCGCGGTGGCGAAGGCGCGCAGGCGTGGACGGAGCAGGTCCAGGTCAGCGTGACCCCGGTGGCGGTGACGGTGATCGACACCGTGGGCGCTGGCGACACCTTCCAGGCCGCCTTGCTGACATGGCTGGCCGAGCACGCCTGCCTTTCGCCCGCCGCGCTGGCGTCGCTGTCCGCCGCGCAGGTGCGCGCGGCGCTGCAATTCGCCGCCCGCGCCGCGGCCATCACCTGCTCACGCCGCGGTGCCGACATGCCGCGGCGCGACGAGTTGGCCTGAAACCAGCGGCGCTGGCGTCGATCTGTCTCGGCCGCGCCATGCGGGACAAGCCGATGCTTGCGATGCACGGTCGCGGATACTTGGCTCGTGTCCACGCTGATCTTCTTCAAGCTGCTGGCCATCTTCGCGGTGGTGGCGCTGGGCTGGGTGGTGGGCAAGCTGCGCTGGCTGGGGGACAACGACCCGGCGCGCACGCTGTCCAACGCGGCCTTCTACATCTTCATTCCGGCGCTGCTTTTCCGTACCACGGCGCGGGTCGATTTCGCCACGCTGCCGTGGGGCACGCTGGCGGCCTTCTTCGTGCCGGTGCTGCTGATGCTGGTGGCGGTGTACGTGTGGCAGCGGCGCTCGAACCGCTCCGGCAAGCTGCCGGCCGCCGCGCCCAGCGTGCGCGCCATCTCGGCCACCTTCGGCAACACGCTGCAGGTCGGCGTGCCGATGGCCACGGCGCTGTTCGGCGAAGAGGGCCTGGCCATCCACATCACCATCGTCAGCCTGCACGCGCTGACCTTGCTGACGGTGCTCACGGCGATGGTGGAACTGGACATTGCGCGTGAGCGCCGGCAGCTCGGCCATTCGAACGCGCACCTGG
>JANNEI010000735.1:0-3086 GCA_031378565.1 Burkholderiales bacterium | reverse complement strand
CTACGAACTGACCACCGGCTGGCTGGGCCGCGCGCTGGGCAGCAAGCACAGCAAGGGCCTCGCGCTGAACACCACCGTGCCGCTAGTGCTGCGCGGGCCGGGCACGGTCGACACCTGGGCGCCGTCGAACCAGCCGGACCCGACGGTCGACCTGGTGACCCGGCTGGAGCGCATGTACGCCAACGACGCAGCGCTGGCCACTGCGCTGTCGCGCGCCCGCGCGCTGCACTTCGACCCGTCGATGACGGCCGACATGGCCGACATGGCTGGCATGCCGAACGACGGCAAGCTGCCGCGCGGCGGCAGCTTCAGCGTGCTGGCCAGACGCGCGGCCGAATTTCTGGTGCAAGCCAACGGCCCGCAAGCCGCGGTGCTGGAACTGGGCGGCTGGGACACGCACGTGAACCAGGCGAATCCGAACGGCCCGCTGGCCAACAACCTGCGGCAACTCGACGCCGGTCTGGCCGCCATGCGAGAGGGCTTGCTGCCGAGCGGCATGTGGCGGCAAACCGTGGTCGTCGTGGTCAGCGAGTTTGGCCGCGAGGTGGCCGTCAACGGCACGCAGGGCACCGACCACGGCACCGGCGGCGTGGCCTTTGTGCTCGGCGGCGCGGTGCACGGCGGCAAGGTGATCGCCGACTGGCCGGGACTGGCGAGAAAGGATCGCTTCGAAGGCCGCGACCTGCGCATCACGACCGACATCCGCGCGTTGCTCAAGGGCGTGCTGTCCGACCACTTGCAAGTGGCGGGCGGCAGCCTGAACGGCGACGTGTTTCCGGGCAGCCAGGCGGTCAAGGGCTTGTCGCTGCTGCGAGCGTGATCCTGACCACGCGCCTTCGACTGCGCCCGCTGGATGCAGGCGATGCTGCCTTCATCCTCGAGCTGCTCAACGAGCCGACTTGGCTGCGCTTCATCGGCGACCGTGGCGTCCGCACGCTGGACGATGCCCTTGGTTACGTGCAGCGTGTGCTCGCCGCGCGCCAGAAGAATGGCTTCGCGCTCGACGCCGTGACCTTGCGCGACGGCGACACGCCGATCGGCATTTGCGGGCTCATCAAGCGCGACTCGCTGGACGACCTGGACATCGGCTTTGCGTTCCTGCAGCGCTTCGGGTCACAGGGCTACGCGACCGAGGCGGCAGCCGCTGTGCTGGCCCAGGGCCACGGCGAGTTCGGTTTGAAACGGGTGGTGGCGATCACCTCGCCCGACAACTTCGCGTCGCAACGCGTTCTGGAAAAGATCGGCATGCGTTTCGAGAAGAAGCTCACGCTGGGCGACAGCGGCGCAGAGAGCAGCCTGTTCGCGTCCGGGGTTTGAGGAAACTGGGGCACTGAGCAAGCCGACTTCGCGGCACAGCGCTGCAGGCACTTCGCTGCATCGACTCAGCGCGTTGTTGTTTTTCGCATCAGCAATTCGATCTGCGCCGCCATTCGCTCGGCCGCACCGCGGTGTTGCGCCGCAAAAGCCAGGGCGCGCTGCGCCACATCGACCAGGCTCGGCGCGAACAGCAAGGCCAGCCCTTCGCGCACGCCTGCGTCCATGTCGTCGACCCGCAGCGCGGCCCCGGCGGCCAGCGCCAGCTCCGCGGCCTCGGCGAAGTTGAAGGTGTGCAGGCCCATCACCACCGGGCAGCCGCAGGCCGCGGCCTCGATCAGGTTCTGCCCGCCCAGTGGCGCGAAGCTGCCGCCCAGCAAGGCGACCTGGGCGAGTGCGTAGTACAGCGGCATCTCGCGCATCGAGTCGCCCAGCCACACGTCGGCGTCGATGGCTGCGGCGGGTGGCGTGTCGGCCCAGTGGCTGCGCCTGGCCAGCCGCTGGCCAGCGCCTTCGACCATTGCTGCCACCTCGTCGAATCGTTGCGGATGCCGCGGCACGATGACCAGCAGCGGACGGTGGGTCATCGACGCGGTTTGCTGCAACCAGGCGGTCAGCAGCATCGCCTCCTCGCCTTCGCGCGTCACAGCGGCCAGCAGCACGCAGCGATTCAATGCACAGCGCCAGGCGTGGCCGCGGGCCAGCAGCGCGTCGTCAGGCGTCATGTCGAACTTCAGGTTGCCGCTGACCAGCACCTTCGGTGCACCGGCGTCGCGCAGGCGTTGCGCATCGCCTTCGGTCTGCGCCAGCACCAGGGTCAGGCTCTGCACCGCGGGCCGGATCACTGCGTCGAGGCGCTGTCCATGGCGCTGGCTCTTTTCGCTCAGCCGCGCGTTTGCCAGCACCACGGGCACGCCGTGCGCCTGCGCGGCATGCAACAGGTTGGGCCAGATTTCGGTTTCCATCAACACGCCGACCGCCGGCCGGAACTGCGTGAAGAAGCGGTTCACGACACCGGGCGTGTCGTAGGGCAGCCAGGCTTGACGGTCTCCATCACGCAGCAGCGACACACCCGCCTCGCGGCCGGTGGCGGTGCTGTGCGTCAGCAACAGGCGCATGCCGGGCTGCGCGCGGCGCAGGGCATCGACCAGCGCCGCCGCCGCGCGCGTTTCGCCCAGCGACACCGCATGCACCCACACCGCGCCGAGCGTCGCCTCGCGGTCGTATGAGCCCAGCCGTTCGGCGATGGCGTGCCGGTACAGCGGCTCGGCCCGGCCGCGCCACCACAGTCGCAAAACATAGACCGGCTTCAGCGCCCCGAGCAGCAGGGAATAGATGCCGCGTGCCAGGCGTTGCAGCGGCCCGCTCATCCCGCCGCCGCCTCGATTTGCAGCCACGCGGCCCACACCGCCGCCACGTCGGGCGTCGGCTGGCCCTGCACCGACACCTGGTGCCGGTGGCCGTGCGCTTCCAGCGGGCCGGTGCGCCACGCGGTCGGAAAGTTGTAGATCTGCACATGCGGAAGGTTCAGCGCCACCGCAATGTGGCTGAGGCCGCTGTCCACGCCAACGACGGCGTGCGCGGCACCCATGCGGTCGGTGAGCGCGTCGAGGCCCATCGCGGGCCACACTTCGCAGCCAGCACCAAGCGCCGCGGCCAGACGCTCTGCGCGCAACCGCTCTTCGACCCCCGCATGCGGCAGCGCGATGTGCCAGCCCAGCGCGATCAGCCGGCGACCCAGCGCGACCCAGTTCGCCTCGGGCCACAGCTTG
>JANNEI010000710.1:0-2443 GCA_031378565.1 Burkholderiales bacterium | reverse complement strand
CTACGACAGCATCGCGCAGGACACCATCGCGATGGCCATCAACGACCTGATCACGGTCGGTGCCACGCCGCTGGTGGTGCAGGCCTACTGGGCCGCGGGCGGCTCCGACTGGTTCAGCGACGCACAACGCGCGCAGGCCCTAGTGAGCGGCTGGAAACGCGCCTGCGATGTCTGCGGCGTGGCCTGGGGCGGCGGCGAAACACCGGCGCTGGCGGGCATCGTGGCTGAGGGCCGCATCGACCTGGCGGCGTCGTGCACCGGGCTCGTCAACCCGAAAGAGCGGCTTTCCGTCGGCGACAAGCTCGGCCCCGGTGACGCCGTGGTGATGCTGGCCTCCAGCGGCATCCATGCCAACGGCCTGAGCCTGGCCCGCAAGCTGGTCGAACGGCTGCCGCAGGGCTACCTGACCGAGGTGTCGCCCGGGTTGAATTACGGCGACGCCCTGCTGGCACCCACGGTGCTCTATTCGCCAGTCACCGAGGCGCTGTACAAGGCCGGCATCACCCCCAACTACTGCGCCAACATCACCGGCCACGGCTGGCGCAAGCTGTTGCGCCACCCCGCCCTGCACACCTACCGCATCCACAGCCTGCCCGCGGTTCCGCCGGTGCTCAAGTTCATCCAACGGCACGCCCGCCAGGACGACCGCGAGGCCTACAGCACGCTCAACATGGGCGCGGGCTTCGCGCTGTTCGTGAAGGCCGGGGACGCCGAGCGCACGGTCGCCGTGGCCCAGGCTCAGGGTGTCGACGCGATCATCGCCGGCAGGGTCGAAGCCGGGCCGAAACGGCTGCTGATCGAGCCGCTGGGCATCGAGTTCGGCGACGACGCGCTCCAGTTGCGCTGAAGGCGCGCAGGTCGCCTCGCCTACAATCGTTGGTGACGGGCCTCCCCGCATGGGAAAGCGGCCAACCGGGTCAGATGGGGAACCAAGCAGCCCTAACCGTGGACTCAGTGCCGGGGGTAAGGCTCGTCACCCCTGCCGGCTTGATCACTTCGACTGTTGAGCGCCATCGGCAGCGGCTTCGGCTGTGTTTTCGGACCGGGGGGGCGCGCTGACCAGGCTGGTGTCGCTGATGGCGTCTTCGCGACCGCCGGCATCGACCACTCGACCGCCACGACGCAAAGCCCGCTTGCCCTGATCCAGCGCGTCCTGCACGTCGCGCAGGCTGGCGTTCAGGATGCGGGCATAGCGTTGCGACACCAGCGTCAGGGCTGGCACCAGACGTGCGGGTGGCAGGCTGCTGGCCGCATCGACGGCCTCGTTGGCCGCGCTGGCGGTGGCGCGCAGGCGGTCGCCGTCGCCATCGGGCATGCGCACCGGTGCACCCTTGTGAAGGCGTCGGATCATGTGCAGCACTTCGTCGCCCAGGCCCCAGTGGCGCGCCACCGCCGCACCCACTTCCTCGGTGTTCACGCCCAGCACGGCGAACGACGCCGACTCCTCCGACAGGCCCGGCAGATCCGGCGCGCCTGCTGCGGCGTCGGGGGAACGGGCCGGGAGCATCAGTTGGCGCGTCTGCTCGGCTTCTTCCGGAAAGTGATACTGGACCAGCAGCCGGCCGAGGTTCTGCAGCAGCGCCACCAGGTAGATCACCTCGGCGTCGTACCCGGCGGGGCGCAGCGCCTGCGCCACATGCCCGGCCCAGCGCGCGCGCTCCATGCATCCGGTCAATGCCGCCGCACCGGCGTCGGACAAGGGCCCTGGCCAGGCACGCAGCGCCGAGGCGGCGTGCCGCACGCCGTCCAGCCCCATCAGGGCGATGCAGCGGCGAATCGTCAACACCGGTCCGTTGCCCGCGATCTGCGTGCCCTGCACCTGGGCTGAATTGACCTGCCGCAGCAACTCGAAGCTGAGCGCCATGTCCTGCAGAATCTGTTCGGCCATCTCGTCGGTGCGCTGGCCTTCCTTGCGCGACAGGCGCGTCACACGCGCGCCGACGCCGGGCAAGGCCGGCAGATGGCCGACGCTGCTCAGGCGATCGATCAGCAGTGCCAGTGCGCCGCCGCCGTCCTGCGATTCGGCGTCGCGCCAGCCGGTCAACGCGCGCAGCAAGGTGCGAGCGTTGAGGTAGCGCTGCCGCTCCTGGGTGGCGGTGCAGCGGTTGGCTATCGCGCGCAAGCCCTCGCCGATCAGGTGCGGCGTGGTCCAGGGCAGGCGCACGATGTCGCGTCCGCGCGGCACCATGCGGGCCACGACCTTGGCGACATCCACTTCGTCGAGCACAGGCTGGCCCGTCAACAGGCGGTGCAGCAGCACGCCGCACGACAACACGTCACGCGCACCGGCGTCACGCTGTTCCTTCAGCCCCGGGGTGGCCGGCAACATCGATGCCACGGACGATGCAAGCGGGCGAACCGCGGCCACGCCGTCCCCACCCGCATCGCTTGCATTCAGCGCCGCGCCCAGCGCGACCACCCGCACATTGCCGTGCTCGCCGAT
>JANNEI010000706.1:0-1500 GCA_031378565.1 Burkholderiales bacterium | reverse complement strand
GACCGAAGACTATTTTGGGTTGATCCGCAACTTTCGTCGCCAGTCGTTTCTGCTGCTGTACCTGTTCGGCGCGTCACCGGCGCTGTGTTCGAGCTTCGTCGCGGGCCGTGACCACGGGCTGCAAACGCTGAAGGGCCAGACGCTGCACCTGCCGCACGCCACCTCGCTGCGAATGGGGCGGCTGGGCTACCAGAGCGATGCACAGGCCTCGCTCTCGGTCAGCTACAACAGCCTGGAGAGTTACGCCGCCTCGCTGCAGGAGGCGCTGACGAAACCCTACCCGGCGTACGACGCGGTGGGCATCCGCAACCCGGGCGGCGACTACAACCAACTGGCCACCAGCCTGCTGCAGATCGAGAACGAGTTCTACGGCACGATCCGCCCGAAGCGGGTGATCTTTTCTGGTGAGCGGCCGCTGCATGCGCTGCGCGAGCGCGGTGTCGAGTATGTCGAGGTGCGCTGCATGGACCTCGACCCGTTCGAGCCGGTGGGCATCGGCGCACCGACCATGCGCTTCATCGACATGTTCCTGCTGCACTGTTTGCTCAGCGACAGCCCGCCCGACACGCCGGCCGAGATCGCGGCACTCGCGCGCAACCAGCAGCGCGTGGCCGCGCGTGGGCGTGAACCCGGGCTGCTGCTCGAGCGCAGCGAGGGCGAGGTGACGCTGACGGCCTGGGGCGCGCAGTTGCTGCAAGCCATCGAGCCGATCGCGGCCCGGCTCGACGCGCTGCACGGCGGCAGCGCCTACCGCGACGCACTCGCGTCGGCCCACGCCGCGATGAGCAACGCCGACGCGGCACCGTCGTCCCGCGTGCTGGCCATGATGGAGCGCGATTTCGACAGTTCGTACGTCGGCTTCACGCGGGCGCAATCTGTGCAGACGCGCAACGCGCTGCTGGCGCTGCCGTTCAGCACCGAGCAGCAGGCCCGCTTCACGGCACTGACGAGAGCGTCCGTCGATGAGCAGAAGCGCATCGAGGCCAACGACAGCCTGCCGTTCGAGCAGTACCGACAGCAGTACCTGTCGGTCGAGCGGCTGGGCGTGTCGCGCAAGCGCGCTGCGGCATAGGCGCGGCGCACCTGATCGGGTGGCGCGCGGCACCTCGGGTTTTTTCTCTCTCGGTAGGCCTTTCGATGCGCGAATGATGGCGGGTCGAACTGCCGCCGCCCGGAAAAAAACGGGTCCACACCAAGGAGACATCAGATGACCGACCTGTCCACCCACCCCACACAACTGGCCGGCGCGTGGCTGGCCGACTTCACGTCGGCGCTGGAGCGCAACGACGTCGAAGCTGCCGTCGCCCTGTTCGAACCCGATTGCTACTGGCGAGATCTGGTCGCCTTCACCTGGAACATTTGCACGCAGGAAGGTCCGCAGGCGATCCGCGCGATGTTGAAGGCACGTCTGGTCGACACCAAGCCGACGGCGTTTGCGGTGGAAGGCGAGGCGACCGAGGCCGGCGGCGTGATCGACGCCTGGTTCAGCTTCGATACGGC
>JANNEI010000648.1:0-2013 GCA_031378565.1 Burkholderiales bacterium | reverse complement strand
TTGCCTTCGACGTAAGCGGCGTCAAGCCGGGCCGTGCAACTTCAAGCCCGGCACCGGCCAGTCGTCGATGGCGATCAACGTGCCGCTTCCCGACAGCGTGACGTAGGCGGTGCGCCGGTCGTGCCCGCCGAAGCAGATGTTAGTGGTGAAGCGGTCGGGCAGCGGGACGTGGCTGCACATGCTGCCGTCGGGCGAAATGATGCTGATGCCGCCGTGGATCAGCGTGGCCACGCAGAGGTTGCCCAGCGCATCGACCGCCATCGAATCGAAGCGCTGGTATTGCCCGCCGGGTGAAGCTGCCAGCATGCGCCCGCCGTGCGGCGAGGGCCAGCCGCCCTTGCGCACCTGGCCGGGACCGGTGATGTCGAAGGCCCAGACGCGCGCGCCTTCGGTTTCGGCGTAGTACAGCGTGCTTCCGTCGGGCGACAGCGCGATGCCGTTCGGCGTCATCACCGGCCGTGCGATCACGCTGGCCGCGCTGCCGTCGGGTTGGCCGTAGAACACGCCGCCGCGGTCCATCTCGGTGTCGCGCACCTTGCCCAGGTCGGTGAAATAGAAGCCGCCGTGCGTGTCGAACACGATGTCGTTCGGGCCGCGCAGGCCCAGGCCGTCGACGCTGTCGTACAGCCGCTCGAAGTGACCGGTGTCGAGGTCGACCCGCTCGATGCGCCCGCCCGAGTAGTCGGCCGCCTGGCCGATGGGCCGGTGGCAACCGTCGCTTTCGGTGTGCCAGCGAAAGCCGCCGCTGTTGCAGATGTAGACCGCACCGTCGGGGCCGATGGCCGCACCGTTCGGGCCGCCGCCCAGATCGGCCAGCACGTGGACGCGGCCGTCGGTCGTGACGCGGCTGAGCGTGCCGCGCGCGATCTCGACCAGCAGCACCGAGCCGTCGTCCAGCGCGACCGGGCCTTCGGGGAACTGCAGGCCGTTGGCGATTTCACGGATCTTCATGGGTGGCCTCACAAGCGTTTGGAAAGCACGGATTCGAGCCTAACCACGCCGGGCTGGCGGCGCAAGCCGACGCTGCCGTGTGCACCGGCTCGGCGAAGTTCAACGGTTCCTGTTGACCCGGGCACCGCAGACGGCGAGCATCATCGTCGTGCCGCGAACTCGCTGGCGTTCCCCAAAACCGAGAGACAACCACCATGATCGAACGCACCCTCTTTTCCGAAGAGCACGCGCAGTTCCGCGATTCGGTGCGGCGCTTCATGGCGCAAGACGTGGTGCCTCACCACGAAGGCTGGGAAGACCAGGGCTACGTGGATCGCGCCGTGTGGCTGAAGGCCGGCGAGAACGGTTTTCTGTGCCCCACCATGCCCGAGGAATACGGCGGCGCTGGCGTCGACAAGCTGTTCAGCGTGGTGTTGTTCGAAGAGCAGTTCCGGGTCAACGCCACCGGACTGGGCTTCGGCCTGCACTCCGAAATCGTCGCACCCTACCTGCTGCACTATGGCAACGATCACATCAAGCAGACCTACCTGCCGAAGATGGCGACCGGCGAGATGATCGGGGCCATCGCGATGTCGGAGCCGGCCGCGGGCTCCGACCTGCAGGGCGTGCGCAGCACCGCGGTCAGGCAGGGCGACCACTACCTTCTCAACGGCTCGAAGACCTTCATCACCAACGGCTGGCACTGCGACCTGGTGGTGGTGGTGGCGAAGACGAACCCCGCGCTGGGCTCGAAGGGCATCAGCCTGTTCGTGGTGGACACCACGATGCCCGGCTTCACCAAGGGCAAGCGCTTGAAGAAGGTCGGCCTGAAGGCGCAGGACACGGCCGAGCTGTTCTTCGACAACGTCAAGGTGCCGTCTGAAAACCTGCTCGGTGCCGAGGGCTCGGGCTTCGCCAGCCTGATGCAGGAACTGCCCTGGGAGCGCCTGCAGATCGCCATCATGTCGGTCGCGTCGGCCGAGGCGGCGCTGGAATGGACGCTGGCCTACACGCGCGAGCGCAAGGCCTTCGGGCAGGAAATCATCAAGTTCCAGAACACCCGTTTCACGCTGGCTGCGTTGG
>JANNEI010000636.1:0-3866 GCA_031378565.1 Burkholderiales bacterium | reverse complement strand
CCCATCGAACTGATCAGATCGGTGGTCGACGACATGGCCGCGCGCGGCTTCGGCCGCATCGTCAACATCACCTCGGGCGCGGTCAAGGCACCAATCGACACGCTGGGCCTGAGCAACGGCGCACGCAGCGGGCTGACCGGCTTCGTGGCCGGGCTGGCGCGCAGCGCGATCGCCGCGCGGGGCGTCACCATCAACGGCCTGTTGCCCGGTGCCTTCGACACCGAACGATTGCAGGGAATGATGCGTGCCGGTGCCGTCAAGGCGGGCCGCGACCCATCGGCCGTGCTGGCGGCGCGGCGCAACGCCATTCCCGCGCAGCGCTTCGGCACGCCGGATGAATTCGGCGCGGCCTGCGCGTACTTGTGCAGCGTGCACGCGGGCTACATCACCGGGCAGAACCTGCTGATGGACGGCGGCAGCTATCCGGGCACGTTTTGATCGGTCACGCGCGACCTGGTTGAACCTGCGGCGTGGCACCATGCGCCAATGAGCCAAGACTTCGGTATCGAGAAGCCCGCCGGGCACACCCACTCGGCGCACCGCCAGCCGGCGCGTTACCTGGTGCTGATCGACGCCGCCGGGGTCAGCCTGGCGCGGCTGTTCCAGGCCACGCGCGAGCAGGTGGCCGAGTTCGACGGCGGCACCGAAGAGGTGGCCCGCATGACCCAGGGCCTGGTTCCGGCGCGCGGCGCCGACGCGCCCGAGTGGGACCGCGCGCTCGATGGCCACAGCGCCGCCGAGCGCGCCGCTGCTGCGGTGTACACGCTCGACGTGTAGGCCGCTCGCCGCGGGGCGCGCAGGCGCGTCGACCGGCCGCGGCGTCGACACTGAATGTCATGCTTGTTTGCGCGAAGCCGTGCAGAATGCCCGGCAGACCTCGGCATCGCACCGGGCGCAGGCCACGGCCATCTCGCCGAAACGCGCTTCATCCGGCCGGGGGGATCAAAGGACACCGTGCAGGCTTCCCGCAAGCTGGCTGCGATTTTCAGCTCCGACGTGTTCGGTTATTCGCGGCTGATGGGCGACGACGAACAGGCCACGCTCGAAGCCATCGTCGAGACGCGCCGGCTCATGGCTGCGCACGTCGAGCGGCACGACGGACGCGTGGTGGACGCAACCGGCGACGCGTTGCTGGCCGAGTTTGCGAGCGCTGTGGAAGCGGTTCGCTGCGCACGCGAAATCCAGCGTGAACTGGCGCTGAAGAATGCCCATCTCCCCGAGCACCGTCGCATGCTCGTGCGCATCGGCCTGAACCTGGGCGACGTGCTCGAGCGGGACGGCGCGCTGTACGGCGACGGGGTGAACATTGCCGCGCGTTTGCAGACGGCCGGCGAGCCGGGCGGGGTGTGCATCTCGGGCTCGGTGCTGGAGCAGGTCGAGGGCAAACTGCCGCTGCGCTTCGAACCCGTCGGCGAGCATCATTTCAAGAACATCGCCAGGGCGGTGCGGGCCTATCACGTGCGCGATGCCGTGCGCGATGCCGTGCGCGATGACGTGCGCGATGGGGCCGATGGCAGCGTGCCGGTTCCGGCCGAGCCGCTGGTCGCGCCGCCTGAACGGCCCGCCCCGCGCCACAACCTGCCGCGTCAACTCTCGTCCTTTGTCGGGCGCGCATCGGACATCGCCGCCGTGAAGCAGATGCTGCTCCGGCACCGACTCGTCACCTTGCTCGGGCCGGGCGGCATCGGCAAGACGCGCCTGTCGCTGCAAGTGGCGGCCGAGCTGGCGGGCGACTACCCGGACGGCGTGTGGCTGGTCGAGCTGGCGGCGCTGGCCGACGCGCGGCTGGTGACGCAGGCGGTGGCGTCGGTGCTGGGCATCAAGGAAGAGGCCGGCCGGCCCGTGATCGAGGCGGTGCTGAAGTCGCTGGCCGACAAGCAATTGCTGCTGATCCTGGACAACTGCGAACACCTGCTGCAAGCCTGCGCCGAACTGGCGCAACAGCTGTTGCGCTCCGGGGCCGACCTGAAGGTGCTGGCGACCAGCCGCGAGCACCTGCACCTGACGGGCGAGGCGAGTTTTCTGGTGCCTGCGTTGGCGGCACCCGATCCGCAGGGCGCGGCGTCGGCCGGGGAGCTTCAGCAGCTCGATGCCGTGCGCTTGTTCGTCGATCGCGCCACGGCCGCGCAGCCCGCGTTTCAGGTGACCGACAAGAATGCCGCTGCGGTCGCCGCCATCTGCTATCAGCTGGACGGCATTCCGCTGGCGCTGGAACTGGCGGCGGCCTGTGTGCGCACGCTGCCGGTGGCGCACATCGCGACGCACCTGGGCGACCGCTTCAACCTGTTCAAGGGCGGCGACCGCACCGCGCGGCCGGGCCAGCAAACGCTGCTCGCCGCGATGGACTGGAGCCATGCCCTGCTGACGCTCCAGGAACGGGCCTTGCTGCGCCGGCTGGCCGTGTTTGCCGGCGGCTGGACGCTGGACGCCGCCGAAGCGGTCGGCGCGGGCGGTGACCTGCAGCGGGGCCAGGTCGTCGAACTGCTGGGCCGCCTGGTGGAGAAGTCGCTGGTCACCATGAAGCCCGACAGCGGTCGCTACCTGCTGCTGCAGACGGTGCGGCAGTACGCGCAAGACCGGCTGAACGAATCAGACGATGCCGATGTGGCGCGCAGCCGGCACCTGCTGTTCTACCTGGAACTCGCCGAGCGCGCGAGCGCGCTGCTGGCCGGCCCGGAGCAAGGCACCTGGCTGGAGCGGCTGGACCCCGAGCAGGAAAACATACTGTCGGCGCACAGCTGGTGCGATCGCGCCGACAACGGGGCCGAGTCGGGGCTGCGCCTGATGTTTGCGCTCAAGCTGTACCTGTTCAACCGCGGGCTGCTGGAGGCCTTGCGTCGCGGCACGCTCGAAGCGCTGGCCCGGCCCGGTGCCGAGGTGCGCAACATCTTTCGGTGCCGGGCTTTGCACACCGCGGGCCAGGTCGGGTTTTTCATGGGCCGATTCGCCGAAGCGCAAACCCAACTCGAAGAAGCGCTGTCGATCGCGAACGAAGTGGGAGACACCGGACGTGCCGCGTCGGTGCTGCAAGCCCTGGGCATGACCTGCGTCGAGCAAGGCGACCGGGTCGAGGCGCATCGCTACATGGAGCAAGAGCTGGCCTTGGCGCAACAGCGTGGCGACCAGCGCGAACTGGCGGCGGCGCTCAATGCGCTGGCACAACTGCACCGGATCGAGGGAACGCTGGACTCAGCCGAGCCCTTGTACCAACAGGGGCTGGCGTTAGCACGGCAGATTGGAGACCGGGGAACCACCGCGGTTGCCCTGTTGAACCTGGCGATGGTGGCGATCGGGCGTGAGTCGCCGGGACGCGCCGGGGGCATGTTGCTGGAGGCGCTGGACATCGCCGAGTCGGTTGGCTCCAGGCCGACCGGCGGCAACGTTTTGGCGGTTTGCACCGGCCTGGCCGCGCTGCGCTCTGACTGGGCTCAGGCCGCCTGGTTTCTCGGTGCTGCGCAAGCCCAGATGCAGCACACCGGCATCCGCCTGGATGCGGCCGACGAAGCCTTCCTGGCACCCTTGGTGGCACAGGCTCGGCAAGCTCTGGCAACGGACCCATTCGCGGCCGCCGAACAGGCAGCGCGCATGCTGACCTACGAGCAGGCGATCGGTGCGGCCCGCAAGTGGCTCATTCAGCAAGAGGCGGGCTGAGCTGCCCGACCCAGCATCAATATCTTCAGGAGCAAATCGGCTCTCGTCGGGCCGCTCGATTCGCGCTCAGTTGTTGAAGACATAGGGGTCGTAGGTCGGCAGGGCCACACCAGCTTTTAAGACGTTGACGGAATACTGGTAGACCTCGAACAGCCCGCTGGCTTTGGGACTGAATCTGCACACGATCAGCTTGTCGGAATCCCAGATGCAGGGAT
>JANNEI010000555.1:0-6464 GCA_031378565.1 Burkholderiales bacterium | reverse complement strand
GGCCGGCGTGGGCCGCGACGACGAAGTCATCATCCCTGCGCTGTCGTTCGTGGCCACCGCCAACGCGGTGAAACACTGTGGCGCGCAGCCGCACTTTGCCGACGCAGACGCCGCCACCCTCGGCCTGAGCGTGCCCGCGCTCGCGGACTACTTCGCTGCTGTCATCGAACGTCGCGGCGGCGTCAGCCACAACAAGCACACCGGCCAGCGCATTGCCGCCATCGTGCCCATGCACACCTTCGGTCACCCGGTCGACATGCCGGCGCTGATGGAACTGGCCGGACGCCACGGCATCGCGGTGGTCGAAGACGCCGCTGAATCACTCGGCAGCCTGATCGAAGGCCGCCACACCGGCACCTTCGGCCTGTGCGCCATGCTCAGCTTCAACGGCAATAAGATCGTCACCACCGGCGGGGGCGGCGCGATCATCACCGACGACCCGCAATTGGCCAGGCGTGCCAAGCACCTCACGACCACCGCCAAGCAACCGCACAAGTGGGCCTTCTTTCACGACGAGGTGGCCTACAACTTCCGCATGCCGAACCTGAACGCGGCACTGGGCTGCGCGCAGCTCGAACAGCTGGGCGGCTTCGTGAAAGCCAAGCGCGAGCTGGCATTGCGCTACGCAAAGGCGTTCAGCGACGTGACGCACGCGTCGCTGTTCATGGAGCGCCCCGGTACCCACGCCAACTACTGGCTGCAGACGCTGATCCTCGACGTCAGCGTGGCCGACCAGCGCGACGCCGTGTTGACCCACACCAACGCTGCCGGCCTGATGACGCGCCCGGTCTGGGAGCTGCTGACCCACCTGCCGATGTACCGCGACTGCCCATCGATGGAGGTGCCCGTGGCGCAAGACCTGGCACGGCGCATCGTCAACCTGCCAAGCAGCCCGCAACTGGTTCAAGACCCGGCGTGAGCACCTCTCTAAAGATCGCCGTCGTCACCGGCAGCCGCGCTGAATACGGCCTGCTGTATTGGGTGCTGCACGACCTGCGCGCGGCACCCCACGTCGAGCTGCAACTTATCGTGACCGGTATGCACCTGTCGCCCGAGTTCGGCCTGACGGTGAACGAGATCGAGCGTGATGGGTTCGCGATCGCGCGGCGTGTCGAGATGCTCCTGTCCAGCGACACACCGGGCGGCATCGCGAAGTCGATGGGCCTCGGCATCATCGGCATGTCCGACGCGCTGGAGCAACTGCGCCCAGACGTGGTGCTGGTGCTGGGCGACCGTTTCGAGATTCTGGCTGCCGTGCAGGCCTGCCTGGTACACAACATTCCGGTGGCGCACATTGCCGGCGGAGACACCACCGAAGGCGCGTTCGATGAATCGATGCGTCACGCGATCACCAAGATGTCGCACATCCATTTCGTCACCAACGAGTTGTCGGCACAACGCGTGCGCCAGCTCGGCGAGGACCCGCGCCATGTGCACGTCGTCGGCAACCCTGGGCTCGACCATTTGAAACGCCTGAAGCTTCTTGACCGCAAGACGCTCGGCGAATCGCTCGGCGCACCACTGGCAAAGCGCAACCTGCTGATCACCTTTCACCCGGTCACCCTGGAGCCCGGCGAGAGCGAACGCCAGTTCGGTGAACTGCTCGCCGCGCTCGACCCGCCGGGCGACGACACCGCGTTGTGGTTCACGCGCCCGAATGCCGACACCGGCGGGCGCGCATTGTCTGCCGCCCTGGACGTCTGGGCGGCGCAGCGCCCGCAGCGTGTGCATGTTCATTCTTCGCTGGGCCAGTTGCGCTATCTCAGCCTGATGGCACAGGTCGATGCGGTGGTCGGCAATTCGTCGAGCGGGTTGTACGAAGCGCCCTCGTTTCATGTGCCGACCGTCAACATCGGCGACCGCCAGCGTGGCCGGCTTTCGACCGCGTCGGTGGTCAACTGCGCACCCGAACGCGAAGCCATCGCGGCTGCCATCGCCAAGGCGCTCACGCTCGATTGCAGCGCCGTCGTCAGCCCTTACGGCGACGGCCACGCAGCGGCGCGCATCGTCACCGCGTTGGCCGACCTGCCGCCGTGTGCAGAGCTGCTGAAAAAACACTTTCACCTGATCGGGGATGCGCGTGGCTGACCGAACCTTCTTCA
Source organism: Burkholderiales bacterium (assembly GCA_031378565.1). Taxonomy (GTDB): domain Bacteria; phylum Pseudomonadota; class Gammaproteobacteria; order Burkholderiales; family Burkholderiaceae_C; genus JANYJJ01. Next base: position 4,362 of record JANNEI010000555.1, on the reverse strand, counting down.
TCGCCGAGGCAGGCGTCAACCACAACGGCTCGCTCGACCTGGCATTGCAACTTGTCGATGTGGCGGTGGCTGCGAAGGCGGATGCGGTGAAGTTCCAGACCTTCAAAGCCGCCAAGCTGGTCACGGCCAATGCAGCCAAGGCCGACTACCAGGTCGCCAACATGAAAGAAGGCGGCACACAGCTCGGCATGTTGCAGCGTCTGGAGTTGTCGGAGCCAGACCATCACGCGCTGGTGCGGCACTGCAAGCAGCGCGGCATCCAGTTCATGTCGACCGCGTTCGACTCCGAGAGCCTGGCCTTCCTCGCAAAGCTGGGCATGCCCGCGCTGAAGATGCCGTCCGGCGACATCACCTGTGCGCCGCTGCTGTTGCAGGCGGCCCGGCTGCACCTGCCGCTGATCGTCTCGACCGGCATGTCCACGCTGGCCGACATCGAGGACGCGTTGGGCGTGATCGCCTTCGGCCTCACGTCTGACAGCGAACCCGCGGGCCGCGCCGACTTTCTGGCGGCCTACTGCAGCGCGGAAGGTCGGCGTGCGCTGGCACAGCACGTCAGCTTGCTGCACTGTGTCACGCAGTACCCGGCGCCACCCGAGTCGGTCAACCTGCGCGCGATGGACAGCATGGCCGCAGCCTTCGGGCTGCCGGTCGGCTACTCGGACCACACGCTGGGCATCGAGGTGTCGCTGGCTGCCGTGGCGCGCGGAGCCACGATCATCGAAAAGCATTTCACGCTCGACCGCGCGCTGCCCGGCCCCGACCACGCAGCCTCGCTCGAGCCGGGCGAGCTGACGCAATTGATCTCCGGCATCCGCAACATCGAGAAGGCATTGGGCTCGACCGTCAAGGCACCGGCAGCCGCAGAAATGGGCAACCGTCTGGTGGCCCGGCGCAGCGTGGTCGCAGCGCGGCCGATCAGGAAAGGCGAGCCGATCAGCGCAGACGCGCTGGCCACCAAGCGGCCAGGCAGCGGCGTCTCGCCGATGGACTTCTGGGGCCTGGTGGGCCGACCTGCGCTGCGCGACTTCGACACCGACGATCTGATCGAGACATGAGCGACACCGTGATCATCGTCATCGGTTCCGGCGGCCACGCGGCCGTGGTGGCAGATGCGCTGCTGGCTGCCGGAGCGCGCGTGCTCGGCTTCACCGACCCCGACACCGCGCGGCACGGCCGCGTGCTGTGCGGCCTTCCGGTTCTGGGCGACGACACGGTGCTCGATGCCCACAGCACCGCCACCTTGCGGCTGGCAAACGGCATTGGCGGCACGCGCGGCGAAGGGTTGCGGCGCGCTGTTCAGCGCCAGCTCGAAGTCCGCGGCTGGGAGTTCGTGCAGGTGCGCCATCCAGCAGCGGTGGTGTCGCCGTTTGCACACGTGGCGGCCGGGGCCCAGTTATTCGCGTCGTGCGTGGTGCAGGCCGGCGCGGTGATCGGCGAAGGCTGCATCGTCAACACCGCGGCCGTGGTCGAGCATGACGTGGTGCTCGGCGAGTTCGTCCACGTCGCCTGCAACGCCACCTTGTGCGGCAACGTTCGGGTCGGTGCGAACAGCCATGTCGGTGCAGCCGCCGTGCTGCGGCAGGGCGTGCAGTTGGGCGACGCCACGGTCGTCGGTGCCGGAGCCGTGGTGCTTTGCGACTTTGAAGGCGGCGCGACCTTGGTCGGCGCGCCCGCCGACCTGATGAAAACGAGGACACCATGAAAACTTGGGAACGTGCGCTGGTCGGTCCGGACATGACACTGCGCGAAGCACTGGCCAGCATCGACAGCGCCGGCAGCCAGATGGCCCTGGTGGTCGATGGGCAGCGGCACCTGCTGGGCACCCTCAGCGACGGCGATGCGCGGCGCGGCCTTCTGAAGGGCCTGAACCTGACCGACAAGGTGTCGGCCGCGATGCACCTGAACCCCACGGTGGCGCGGGCCGACGAAACGCGGCATTCGATCCTCGCGACGATGCGCCGACGCGGGCTGCACCAGGTGCCGGTCGTGAATGGCGAGGGCATCGTGGTCGGCATGGAGGTGGTGGACGACTTCCTGGCCCCACCGACGCGCGACAACTGGGTTGTCATCATGGCCGGTGGCCTGGGCCAGCGCCTGGAGCAACTGACGCGCGACACGCCCAAGCCGATGCTGCGCGTGGGCTCCCGGCCGCTGCTCGAAACCATCGTGCGCGGCTACTCGGCGCAGGGCTTTCGGCGCTTCTATTTCGCGGTGAACTACAAGGCCGAGCAGATCGAGCGGCACTTCGGCGACGGCTCCGAATTCGGGGTCGAGATCCGCTATCTGCGCGAGGAGCAGCGCCTTGGAACCGCCGGGGCGCTGAGCCTGCTGCCCGAGTCGCCGACCCAACCCATCGTGGTGACCAACGCCGACCTGCTGACCAAGGAGGACTTCGGCTACATGCTCGACCAGCACGCCGATTCGGGCGCTGACGCGACGATGGCCGTGCGCGAGTACGAGATGCAGGTGCCTTTCGGTGTGGTGCGCGAACGCGACGGCTGCATCGAGGCCATCGACGAAAAGCCGGTGCAGCGGTTCACCGTCAGTGCCGGCATCTATGTGCTGTCGCCGCACCTGCTGGAACTGGTGCCGCACGCGACCTTGTTCGACATGCCCGCGCTGTTCGAAGCCGCCGCGGGCCAGGGCTTGCGGGCGCGCTGCCACCGGATCGACGGCTACTGGCTGGACATCGGCCGGCTGCCCGACTACGAGCGCGCGAATCTGGAATTCGACGAGGTCTTCCAGTGATCGACGGACTCAAGGTGTTGGCGCTCGTGCCAGCGCGGCGCGGCTCCAAGGGCCTGCCGCTGAAGAACATCCGGCCGCTCGGCGGCAAGCCTCTGCTGGCCTGGCCGATAGCCGCCGCACGCCAGTCGCGCTACGTGGACCGCGTGATCATCTCCACCGACGACGCCGAGTTTGCCGCCATTGCCCAGGCGGCAGGTGCCGATGCGCCGTTTCTGCGCCCCGCCGAACTGGCGAGCGACACGGCTCCGAGCATTGCCTTCATCACGCATGCCATCGACACCCTCCAAGCCGCTGGCGAGGCATACGACTACCTGGTGTTGCTGGAGCCGACTTCGCCACTGACCGAAGCCTCTGATGTGGACGCCGCGCTGGAGACTCTGGTGGCAAGGCGCGCCGAGGCGGACGCCATCGTCGGCGTCACCGCCATGGTGTCCAGCCACCCCGCTTTCGCGGTGCGCCTCGGCGCGGGCGGCCTGATGCAGCCGTTTGCGGCACCGAGCTTCGGCCAGTTGCCGCGCCGCCAGGACGCCGAGCCGCTGTACAGCCTTGACGGCAGCCTCTACATCTCCACCACCGCCGCGCTCCTGCGCGAGCGCAGCTTCTGCCACGAGCGAACGTTGCCGTACGTGACGCCGCGCTGGAAGTCGCTGGAAGTGGACGACCTGGTGGACTTCATCTGCATCGAAGCCGTGCTCGCCCACCGCGAAATCATCATCAATTCCGAAGCCTGAGGCGCACTGCCGCAGTCTTCCACCCACAGGAGTTCTCATGAAAAGATGCACCAGGTGCCTGACCAAGGAGACGGTCGACACCATCACCTTCGACGAGTTCGGCGTGTGCAGCGTGTGCCGCCAGGTCGAGTTCAAGAAAGAGAAAATCGACTGGGAAGACCGCGGCCGGCAGATGCAGGAAATGATCGCCCGCCACAAGGGCAACGGGCTGTACGACTGCATCGTGCCCTACAGCGGCGGCAAGGACAGCGTGTTCCAGCTCTGGTACATCGTGAAGGAGCTCAAGCTCAAGCCGCTGGTGATTCGCTACAACCACTGGGGCTACCGGCCGCTGGTCGAAGAGAACAACACCAAGGTCTTCAAGCAACTCGGCGTCGACGTGGTCGAGTTCACGCCCAACTTCCATGTGGTGCGAGAGCTGATGCTCGAATCGCTGAAGCGCCGCGGAGACTTCTGCTGGCACTGCCACACCGGCATCTACTCAGGCGTCATGCACATGGCGGTTCGCTTCGAGACACCGTTGATCTTCTGGGGCGAATCCACCGCCGAATACCACAGCTGGTACACCTTCGAGGAAATGGAAGAGGTGGATGAAAAGCGCTTCAACCGCCTGATGAACCAGGGCATGACGGCCGACGACATGTTCGAGTTCCTGCAGGGCCGCGTCGAGCGTCGCGACCTGTGGATGTTCGATTACCCGAAGCGCAAGGACCTGATCAAGCTGAAGGTCGAGTCGATCTGTCTGGGCAACTACATCGAGTGGAACACCAAGGCCAACGTCGAGATCATCAAGCGCGAACTGGGCTGGAAGGGGCAGGCCGTCGAAGGCGTGCCACCGCAGTACGACTACGAGAAGATCGAATGCACCTTCCAGGGCATGCGC
>JANNEI010000564.1:0-2639 GCA_031378565.1 Burkholderiales bacterium | reverse complement strand
GATCTTGAACTGGTGCATGTACAGCGCCTCGCCGAGCAAATCCTGCACCGGTTCGATCATGCGCGGGTGGCGCGCCAGCCTGGCAAAAGGCTCGCTGACCAGGTGCGCGGCGAAGTTCGTGCGCACCGCGTCGGAGTCTTTCTCGCGCACGTTGTAGGCGTCGCGCCTGCTGTACAGCTCGGGCACGGCATCGGTCATGGTTCTCGTCTCCTCGGGTGTGAACAGGCCCGGAAAGAACAGGTAACCCTCGCGGTCGAATTGCGCGCGTTGTTCGGCGGTCAGTTTCATCATCAAGCTCCGGTGGCGTGCCTCAACGGAGGCGGTGGGGACGCGGCGGCGGTGAGCTGCCGCGTCATGTGTTCGGCGGCGCGCCGGTCGTGCGCCAGCATCAGGCGTTCGGCCGCCGCAGCGTCGCCGGCGGCAATGGCGTGGGCGATGGCTTCGTGTTCGTCCCAGACGGAGTCGCGCAAGGTCGACTTCTGCAACACCGCACCCATCGCACGGCGGATGTGACTCCAGTGCGGCTGCGCGCTGCGTTCGATCAGCGGGTTGCTCGACGCCGCATAGACGGCGTTGTGGAACGCGATGTCGGCCTCGATCATCGCCGGCACGTTGCGTCCGCGAGTCGCCTTGCGGCCGCGTTCGAGCAACTTCGGGTCGAGCACCGCGCGCTGCAGAGCGGCCAGCCGCGCGGCCAGCGCGTCGAGCGCACCGCGCACCTCGTAGACGCTGGCGATCCATGCGGCCTCCAGCGGTGCCACCTGCAGGCCGCGACCGGGCGCGTCGAAGACCAGGCCGTCCTGCTTCAGCCGCTGCAAGGCCTGCAGCACGGGCTGGCGCGAGACGGCCAGCTGGCGCGCGATCTCCTCCTGTGTGATGCGCGTCAGCGGTGCCAGCTTGCCCGCGCTGATCGCGTCGTGCAGCACACGGTAGACCCGCTCGACGAGGTCGAGGCTGCTGTCCAGTTTGACGAGGGTGGCGGTCATGCGAACGGCGGCTTCTTTGAAGTCTGTATACAGAGTACAGTTTTCGCTGTGCGAATGCAAGCCCGAGCCCAAGCGCATCGGTGCCTGCGCACTGGAAACCTTGCCTAACGCGGCCGCAGGGGACGAAAGAACTCGACAATCTCGCGCGCCAGCGCTTCGGGCTGCTCCATCGCAGCGAAGTGTCCCCCCTTGGGCATCGCGGTCCATCGCCGGATGTCCGTGTAGACCTTCTCGGCCACCGACCGCGGCGGACGCAAGATCTCGCGCGGGAAGGCTGCGTAACCCATCGGTACCGTCACCCCGCCATCGGGAATCGGCCACGCTGCATGCATGCGGGCGTAGTAGGGCCAGAAGGAGGAACCGATGGCACCGGTGAACCAGTACAAACCGATGTTGGCGAGCATGTGATCCTTCGAGAACACACTTTCCACGTCACCCCCACAGTCGGACCACGCGCGGAATTTCTCGACGATCCACGCTGCCAGGCCCGCCGGGGAATCGTTCAAGCCGAATGCCAAGGTCTGCGGCCGCGTGCCCTGGATCCACTGGTAACCCATCTCCTCTTTGACAAAAAGTTCGAGCTCGTCGCGATACGTCTGCTCATCAGGCGTCGGGTTCGACAGCCGCTGCGGGTCGCGCCTCAAGGCAAGCAGGTTCAGATGGATTCCGATCAGCTTGTCCGCGTGCACCGCACCCAGACGCGAGGTGACAAAGGCGCCCCAGTCGCCGCCCTGCGCTGCAAAACGCTCGAAACCGAGCACGCCGGTCATCAGTTCGGCAAAACAGTCGGCGATCATCTCCAGGCTGAAGCGCGGTTGCCCGGGCGTGAACGACAAACCGTAGCCAGGCAGGGACGGAACGACCACCGTGAAGGCGTCGGCCGGATCGCCGCCGAAACGCGCGGGATCGGTGAGGCGCGGGATGATGTCGAGGAATTCGAACACCGACCCCGGCCAGCCATGCGACAGCAGCAGCGGATACGGTTTTGGTCCCGTGCCAACGACATGGAGAAAGTGCAGGTCGATCCCGTGCAACGGCACCTTGTACTGCGGGAAGGCGTTCAGCCGTGCTTCCTGCGAGCGCCAGTCGAAGCGGCTGTGCCAATGCTCGACCAGTTGCTTCAAATAACCGACATCGGTGCCGTAAGCCCACGGTTCCCCGGGCGCCTGATCCGGAAACCGGGTGCGCGCAAGCCGATCGCGCAGATCATCGATCGCGCCGTCCTGAATGTGCAGGCGGAATGGCTGTGGTGCTGACATGAGTGAGCCTTTCTGGAGTGTTGATAACGCATGAAGCACGACCACCGTGTCGCCGATGCGTGCGGCTCAGGTCACGCCGAACGTACACCTGAACACGCCCCGAACCCACGGTACGAAACATTCACGCCGTCATTCGACCGCACCGGTCTTGTCACCACGCAACCTCGACACCATGAACCCGGATGCCTGCGTGATGTGCTGACGGACCAGCGATTCAGCCTGCTGCGCATCCTGGGCGCAGATCGCGGCGAGGATTTGAGCGTGCTGATCCCAGATGTCGCGCGGCTTCTCGTCGCGCAGCAGCACCTCGCCCATCACTCGCTGCGTGTAGGTGAGGTGCGTTGCGAGTGCAGGACCGACCAAGGGGTTGCCCGAAAGTACATAGAGGAACTCG
>JANNEI010000487.1:0-2551 GCA_031378565.1 Burkholderiales bacterium | reverse complement strand
TCGCGCTGGTCGGTCCAGCTCGCCGACCGCGCCTTCAACGGTTCGTGGCAGGTCAGCCCGGCGCGCAATGTGCAAGGCGCGCCGTCGGCGCGCTTGACCGCGGCCGTCTCCGCTGGGCGCATCGATCCGGACGGCGCATGGTTCCGCCCCGGTGCGCAGTACAGCTACGTGTTGCTCGACAGCCGCGGTGCCGTGGTGGCGCGAGGTGAATTTTCGACGCTCTCGCAAACCATGGCCGACAGCCTGCGCGCCCGCATCGACACGCAGGTGCGTGAAGGCAAGCCCGAGGCGGTTGCACGCTTCGACGCATTGGCCCGCAACGGGCTGGACTGGGATGCCCAACAACTCATCGTTCAAGGGAGCAACTGACATGACACGCCAAAAATTCGTCTCGTCGTCGTCGATCGTTTCAGCCGCGTGTTGTGCCGTCGCGTTGAGTTTTTTCGCCGGCTGCGCGCAGTCGCCCGCCACCGGCGACCTGTTGTCGAACGTGATGGCCGGGTTGCCCCCGACCGGTGCCGGGCCGGTCGCGCCGCCGGTGGCGGGGGCGCGTCCCCAGCCGTCGCTGCCGTCGTCCTCCTCGGCGGCCACTGCTGCCGCAGCAGCGGTGGGTGCCGCACCGGTGAATGCGAAAAAAGACATTCGCGCCGAGGTCGCCCCCGACCGCACCTGCTCGCGCCCGCAAGAGAAGTTCAACGTGTGGGAAAAAGTGGTCGAGTACGGCGGGGCCGAGGCATCGCTGCGCCTGCAGCGCCTGATCAGCAGCGACTTCAAGTACGACGACATCACGCCGCAAGACCGACAGATGCTGCGCTATTTGGCGCAGACCACGGTGTGGGTGCCGGTCGAACTCGAGAACACACTGGCCCGCAGCTTCGACCGGCTCACCCGCAAGAACGGTGAGCTGAGCGAGCTGGACGAAGAAGCGCTCAAACGCATGGGCACTCGGCTCGACCTGCTGCACCAGCAGGTGAAGGACTTTCCGGGCAACGCCAAGCTCAGCGTCAACCCTGAAATCGCCGACGGTGCCTATGCCAGGTTCGGCGGCCTGATCCAGCTCTCGCCGCGCTTCTTGGCGCTGATGGACCAGCACCCGACCGCCCGCGACCTGGTGCTGGCGCACGAGCTGTCGCACGTCTACAAGCGGCATGCTGTGAAGCAGATGCAGTTCGAGCTGCTGTCCAGCCGCGAGGGCTTCGAGCTGACCAAGAAGGTGCTGGCTCGTGCACAACTGGGTGCCAGCGTCAACCCGCTGCAAGACGGGATTTTCGTGGCCACCGTGGTGCCGCAAATCATCACCTTCGTGCGCGGCATGCAGTTGGGTTTCAGCCGTGAGCAGGAGCTGGAGGCAGACGCCTGCGCCGTGGAGTGGATGCACCGCGCAAAGATCGACACCTGCGCGGCCTGGTCGGGTTTCCAGGTGATCGCGCCGCAGGCCGGCGCGCCGAGATCACCGTACTTCGACACCCACCCGACCAGCAAGGAACGCGAGGCGAACTACGTGAAGCGGATTGCCGGTCTGCCATGCGCTGCGGGGCCGGCAAAGCCGGCACCAGACAAGCCCGCATCCGCCAAGCCGGGTGCAGTCAAGCCGGTGCTGCCCGCAACGCCTGCGGCACCCAAACCGAAGAAGGCCACATAGCGCGAGTCCGGCGTCAGGCGTCCAGTGCCGCTCGCAGTGCGGGGGCCGTCGGGCCGAAGGCGTAGGCGTCCATGCCGATGCAGCCCATCGTCACGCTGTCGTGCAGGCGCAGCGCGGCAGCGTTGCGGCCACCCGCGCCGGCCGCCACGAACCAGGGCAGCAGGTGCTCGTCGGTCGGGTGCATGTCGACGGCGAACGGGGCCTGGGCGCGGTAGTCGCACAGTGCGTCCCAGTCGCGCGCCGCGCTGCGTTGCTGCATCCAGTTGCGGAACGCGCGGCTCTCGGCCGCTTCGGGCAGGTCGGTCGGCGGATGCAGGCCGCCTGCAAACGCGCGCCGCAGGTTGTGGGTGATGCTGCCGGTGCCCAGCACCAGCACGCCGTCCTGCCCCAGCGTTTGCAAGGCCTCGCCGAGCGCGAACTGCTGTGCGGGTGTCTGGCTGGTCACGAACGCCAGCGGCAGCAGCGGGATGTCGGCGTCAGGGTAGATATAGCGCAGCGCCGTCCAGATGCCGTGGTCGAGCCCGCCCTGCGGCAGCACATGGGCCGGCAGGTGCGCTTCACCCAGCAGCGCCGCCACGTCGTCCGCCAGCGCAGTCGCGCCGGGTGCGTCGTAGCGCAGTGTGTTCAAACGCGGGTCGAAGCCGCCGAAGTCGTACACCGCTGCGTGGCGCGGTGCGGCCAGCAGCACCGGCCCGCGTGCCGTGCTGTGCGCTGAGACGACGACGATGGCGCGCGGTCGGCCGAAGGCGGCGTCGATGGCCGGCCCCAGCCGCTGCATGAACGCACCGGCCGCGCCGGGCTCCAGCGCGATCATCGGCGAGCCGTGTGAAACGAAGATCGAAGGCAATGTTTTGTCCATGCCCGATTGCAGCATTTCGCAGGCGATTGAGCGTTCGTCGCAATTGCATT
>JANNEI010000412.1:0-1638 GCA_031378565.1 Burkholderiales bacterium | reverse complement strand
TTCCGACGCCGCCGGCACGCTGTGGCTCGACGTGGCGCAGCGCCGCTGGAGCGGTGCGATGCTGGCCGCCAGCGGCATGCGCATCGACCAGATGCCGGCGCTGCATGAAGGGCCGGACGCGGTCGGTGTCTTGAGCCCGCGTTGGTGCGACGCCTGGGGCCTGCCCGGCGGCGTGCGCATCGCCGCCGGTGCCGGCGACAACGCGGCCGGCGCGGTCGGCGTCGGCGTGGTGCGGCCCGGCGAGGCTTTCCTGTCGCTCGGCACCTCGGGCGTGATCTTCGTCGCCACCGACGGGCCGCGTGCGAATCCCGAGCGCGGCGTGCACACCTTCTGCCACGCGCTGCCGAACACCTGGCACCAGATGGCGGTGATGCTGTCGGCCAGCAGCGCGCTGAGCTGGTGGTGCGGCATCACCGGCGCAACCCCGGGCGATGTGCTGGCGGGCTTGCCCATCGGTGGTGTGCGAAACAACGCGCCGCTGTTCCTGCCCTACCTGTCCGGCGAGCGCACGCCGCATGCCGACCCGGCGTCCAGCGCCAGCTTCCACGGCCTCACGCATGCGCACGGCCGCGACGACCTGAGCTATGCGGTGATCGAAGGCGTGGCCTTCGCGTTCGCCGACGGCCTGGCCGCGCTGCGCGAGGCCGGCAGCGACCCGCAGCGCCTGCTGGCCATCGGCGGCGGTGCACGGTCGGACGTGTGGCTGCAACTGCTGGCCGACACGCTGGGCGTGGTGGTTGACCGACCCGCAGCGGCCGAAGTCGGCCCGGCGCTCGGTGCCGCGCGGCTGGCGCTGCTGAGCCTGGGGCAGCCGCGCGACGAGGTCGTCGTCGCAGCGCCGCTGGCGCAATCGTTCACCCCCGACGCCGCGCGCCTCGCCGCGCTGCAATCCCGCCTGGCACGCTACCGCGCGGCGTACGCGCCGTTGCGCGCCCTGTCTTGAAACCTCTGTTGAATCGAGCCATTCATGAGCAGTGTCTACAGCCCCATCGATCCCATCCGCTACGAAGGCCCGCACAGCAGCAACCCGCTGGCCTACCACTGGTACGACGCGAAGCGCGTCGTGCTGGGCAAGACGCTGGCCGAACATTTGCGCCCGGCCGTCTGCTACTGGCACACCTTCTGTTGGGGCGGACAGGACCCGTTCGCGCTCGGCGGCAACCTGTTCGAGCGGCCCTGGTTTACCGGTGAACCACTGGCAGCGGCGCAACTGAAACTCGACGCCGCGTTCGATTTCTTCCAGTGCCTCGGCATGCCGTACTGGTGCTTCCACGACCGCGACGTGGCGCCTGAAGGCGCGACGCTGCGTGAGTCGAACGCGCACCTCGACGCGGTGCTGGAACGGGCAGCGAAAAAGATGCAGGACAGCGGCATCCAACTGCTGTGGGGCACGGCGAATCTGTTCTCGCACGCGCGCTACATGAGCGGCGCGGCCACCAACCCCGACCCCGAGGTCTACGCCTACGCGGCGGCGCAGGTCAAGCACGTGCTCGAATGGACGCAGCGCCTGAACGGCGAAAACTACGTGCTGTGGGGCGGCCGCGAAGGCTACGAGACCCTGCTGAACTGAGCCGCTGTTGCGCCGCGAGAGTTATCTGGCCTTGTTGGTGGAAAGGCCCGAGGTGCACCGCCGCTTGC
>JANNEI010000386.1:0-2745 GCA_031378565.1 Burkholderiales bacterium | reverse complement strand
ATTGGCCTGCTGCACCGCGCGACCGAGAAGCTCGCCGAGAGCAAGACCTACATCCAGTCGCTGCCCTACATGGACCGGCTCGATTACGTCTCGATGATGTGCAACGAGCACGCCTACTGCCTCGCCATCGAGAAGCTGCTCGGCGTGGACGTGCCGGTGCGCGCGCAGTACATCCGCGTGATGTTCTCCGAGATCACGCGCTTACTGAACCACCTGATGTGGCTCGGCGCGCATGGCCTGGACTGCGGCGCGATGAACATCTTCATCTATTGCTTCCGTGAGCGTGAAGACCTGTTCGACATGTACGAAGCCGCCTCCGGCGCGCGCATGCACGCGGCCTACTTCCGCCCGGGCGGTGTGTACCGCGATTTGCCCGACAGCATGCCGCAGTACAAGAGCTCGAAGATCCGCAATGCGAAGGTCACGGCGAAGCTGAATGAAATCCGCTCGGGGTCGATGCTCGACTTCATTGACCAGTTCTGCGCGCGTTTCCCGAATTGCGTGGACGAATACGAAACCCTGCTCACCGACAACCGCATCTGGAAGCAGCGCACCGTGGGCATCGGCGTGGTCACGCCCGAACGTGCGCTGAACCTGGGCTTCACCGGCCCGATGCTGCGCGGCTCTGGCATCGAGTGGGACCTGCGCAAGAAGCAGCCGTACGACGTGTACGCGCAGATGGATTTCGACATTGCCGTTGGCGTCAATGGCGACACCTACGACCGCTATCTGGTGCGCATCGAAGAGATGCGCCAAGCCAATCGCATCGTTCAGCAGTGCGTGGCCTGGCTGCGCGCCAACCTGGGCCCGGTCATCACCGACAACCACAAGGTGGCTCCGCCGTCGCGGCTGGACATGAAGTCGGGCATGGAAGACCTCATCCACCACTTCAAGCTTTTCACCGAAGGCTTCCACGTGCCCGAAGGCGAAGCCTATGCGGCGGTCGAACACCCGAAGGGCGAGTTCGGCATCTACATCGTCAGCGACGGGGCCAACAAGCCGTACCGGCTGAAGATTCGCGCGCCCGGTTTTCCGCACCTGGCGGCACTCGACGAAATGGCGCGCGGCCACATGATTGCCGACGCGGTGGCCGTCATCGGCACCATGGACATCGTTTTCGGAGAGATCGACCGGTGAGTGAACACGCGACCCAGCACGCAACGGCGTCTGCATCGTTCTCGAACGCCACGCTCGCGCGATTCGCGTTCGAGGTGGCCAAGTACCCGGCCGACCAGGCGCAGTCGGCGGTGATGGCCTGCCTGGCCATCGTGCAGCAGGAGCTGGGCTTCGTCTCGGCCGACAGCGAGCTGCAGGTCGCCGCCTACCTGGGCATGCCGCCGATCGCGGTGCACGAGGTCACCACCTTCTACAACATGTACAACCAGCGGCCGCTGGGCCAGTTCAAGCTGAATGTCTGCACCAATCTGCCGTGCCAGTTGCGCGACGGTGAAGCGGCGCTTTCCCACCTGTGCAGCAAGCTCGGTGTGGAAGAGGGCGGCACCACCGCCGACGGCCTGTTCACGTTGCAGAAGAGCGAGTGCCTCGGCGCGTGTGCCGACTCGCCGGTGCTGCTGGTGAACGACCGCCAGATGTGCAGCTACATGAGCAATCAACGGCTCGACGAGTTGATCGACGTGCTGAGGGCGCAAGCGCGCCCCGTTGTCACCGCAGTACAAGGCAACCCCCATGCTTGACCTGTCCAGATTTCAAACCGATGGTGCCGAAACGTGCTTTCACGGCCGCCACATCAAGCCGCAGATCTACGCCGACCTGAACGGTCGCAACTGGGGCCTGCAGGACTATGTGGCGCGCGGCGGTTATCAGGCGCTGCGCAAGATCCTGGGCCAGGACGGCGTGGTTGGCAATGAAGCGGGAATGACACCCGAGCAGGTCATCGCCGAAGTGAAAACGTCCGGCCTGCGCGGGCGCGGCGGCGCGGGCTTTCCGACCGGCCTCAAGTGGAGCTTCATGCCTCGCATGTACCCGGGCGCGAAGTACCTGGTCTGCAATTCGGATGAAGGCGAGCCGGGCACCTGCAAGGACCGCGACATCCTGATGTTCAACCCGCACATCGTCATCGAAGGCATGGCGATCGCGGCCTACGCGATGGGCATCAGCCTGGGCTACAACTACATCCACGGCGAGATCTTCGACGCCTACGACCGCTTCGAAGTCGCACTTGAAGAAGCGCGCGCTGCGGGCTTTCTGGGCGATGCCATCCTCGGCTCGAAATTCAACTTCCAGCTGCATGCGTCGCACGGCTTCGGTGCCTACATCTGCGGTGAAGAAACCGCCCTGCTCGAATCAATGGAGGGCAAGAAGGGCCAGCCTCGCTTCAAGCCACCGTTTCCGGCCAGCTACGGCCTGTACGGCAAGCCGACCACGATCAACAACACCGAGACGTTTGCGGCGGTACCGTGGATCATTCGTCATGGCGGCACGCCGTACCTCGAAATCGGCAAGCCCAACAACGGCGGCACCAAGATTTATTCGGTGTCGGGCGATGTGGAGCGCCCGGGCAACTTCGAGGTGCCGCTGGGCACGCCGTTTCCGGTGCTGCTCGAACTGGCGGGCGGCGTGCGCAAAGGCCGCACGCTCAAGGCCGTGATCCCCGGCGGTTCGTCGGCACCGATCCTGCCCGCCGCGACCATGATGGACGTCACGATGGATTACGACAGCATCGCCAAGGCGGGCTCCATGCTGGGTTCCGGTGCCGTGATCGTTCTCGACGATTCGCGCTGCATG
>JANNEI010000331.1:0-2453 GCA_031378565.1 Burkholderiales bacterium | reverse complement strand
AACCCCTTGGTCGGTCCTGCACTCGCAACGCACCTCACCTACACGCAGCGAGTGATGGGCGAGGTGCTGCTGCGCGACGAGAAGCCGCGCGACATCTGGGATCAGCACGCTCAAATCCTAGCCGCGATCTGCGCCCAGGATGCGCAGCAGGCTGAATCGCTGGTCCGTCAGCACATCACGCAGGCATCCGGATTCATGGTGTCGAGGTTGCGTGGCGACGCGAATGGCGCGGTCAAACAACGGACTAAGTCCACTTGAGGTTTGGATTTCGACTGGACCCTGCAGCGCGGACGGTTTGGGACTTGACAGTCAAGTCGGAAGAGCCGCCGATGGCCTGGACAGTATCAGCGTCCGCCATCGCCCGAGGGATCGGATGCTCGCCGTCGCCACGGTAAAGCACCATCTGCTGGCCCTTGGGGTGGATGGCGGTTGCACGGTTCTTCGTCGTCCGGTTTTACGGGGCAATGCGCACGTCGATGCGCAGTGGCACGTCAGCTTTCAGCTCGAACGCAGACGGAAATGAAGCCGCATTCCGTCGACGGCGCGCGCGCCGCCGCGCAGATTTGGCTGGCCGTTGCCGGATCGAGCGAAAGCCGTCGGCATGGCTGAACAAAGCACAGCCAATCTCGCCGGCCTCGCGCTGAAGCCCTGCGACTGCCGCGGTCAAGTCTGCGCAGCAGCGTGGGTGCCCAGCGCCGGTGCCATCGCGATCAACAGGCTGAGCCAGAAAGTGCGCAGGGTCGTCTCCGCGTCGAGCCTGGCAATCAGGCCGTGCGCCGCGCTTGGCGCAGCAGCGTCAGCGCCACGATGTGCGACGCGCCCGACAGCCCCACGCCAAACAGAGGGATCAGCGCCATGGGCAACGTGGTCAGCAAGGCCATGCGTGGGTCTTGCAGCAGCGTGAAAGTCAAGCCGGTGCTCACGGCAACGACGAAATCGGCGAAACCGAAGACGTGCACGGCGCGGTAGTTGGCCGCCGTGCGCGGGCGCCAGAGCAGGGTCGCCGCGTACGCGCCTGCCATCAGGTCACCCACTCCGGCCAGCATCCAGAACAGACCCGGCAGTTCGCCTTGCAGGCCGTAGTAGAAGAACATCAGCGCCGCCGGAATGCGCCAGATGTGCAGCAGCGTCAGCCGGTGCAGGCCGACGGCGTCGACGGTGCGTCGCACGTAGGGCGCGGTGAAGTAGGCCGCCACCGGCATGGCGATGCCGATTGCCACCAGCAGCGCATATCCCGGCATGAATACCTTGCCCAGCGCGGCCAATGTGCCGGATTGCGCGGCGATGATCACCGCCGCCAGCCAGACGGCAGTGGCGGCGATCAGGACGTTGGGCACAGGGCTCGCTGCGTGGTTCGTTGTTGCTCGATTCATGGTCTTTCCTTTCGATGAGGGTCTTCGGGGAGGGGCTCACGACATTGAGTTGATATCAACATTTCTATCAAACTGCTGCGAGGGCGAGACGTTTTGCATGGCGTCAGCGCAGCGCGGCGAGTTGCCGACGCAAGGCACCCAGATCGGCGTCGCCAAGGTCCGATGCCAGTCGGGCCTGTGCCTGCTGCCACAGTGGCAGCGCCTTGGCGAGCAAGGCGGTGCCCTGGCGCGTCAGCGCAACCTCGCGCGCGCGCAGGTCGGACGCTGCCACGGCGACATCAACCAGGCCGCGGCGCTGCAGCGGCTTGAGTCCCGCCGTCACCGTGGTGCGGTCCATCGCCAGATGGTCGGCAACCGCCTGCACCGATGCTGGCTGAAGGCCGGCCACGACGTTCAGCATCGAGAACTGGCCGTTGTTCAGATCGAGAGGGCGCAGCGCTTCGTCGTAGCGTCGCGACACCGACCGTGCTGCCCGGCGCAGCCCGAGGCAGACGCACTCCATGGCCACTCGGGCGGGTTTCGGGTTGCTGGTCTTCGAGCGCATGCGGTCAGAATAGTTGATATCAACGTAAGACGCAAGTGGGAAAGCTTGATGAAGGTGCTGGGATGAAGTGGAGGGGCATTTTTCGGTGTCTCCGGCTGGGCAGTCATGGGCGAATCCTTCGCCTGGGGCAACAGACGGCTGGCCTGCGCCGACAGGCCGGTGAGCAGCGGCACCCGCACGCTGGTCTTGCGCAGCGTGGTGACGCCCATCGCCATTGCCAGCCATGCGCCAGCGCACTCGGCGGCGTCAGCCTGCGGGCATCGGGGACGGCAAGGCGTCGCCGTCATCAGGGCAGCGACGCGCGCGGTCTTCGACGGCGCGAACGGCACCAGTTCGGCGTCTCCAGGAGCGAGTTCAGCGACCGTGTTGACGAACAGGCAGCCGCGCGTGCCGCCTTCAGCATCGGCAATCAACGCCAGCACTCCGCGCAGCACTTGGGGCAGCGAAGTTGCCTTGTGGCCCTGCTGCCAGAACACGTCCAGCGCGAACCGCATGGCAGCCTCGGCGGCGAAGCCCGGGGGGACGGCCAAGGGCCA
>JANNEI010000312.1:0-1727 GCA_031378565.1 Burkholderiales bacterium | reverse complement strand
GCGCGCTCGGTCATGCCAGGATAGTGTTCCAGTTCCATCGCGCTGACGCCCTGCCCGTCGTTGCGGTCGCGCACGGTGCCGATGAAGCTGGCCACCGCACCGACACCCGCATCGCCGGCCCGAAGCGCCGCGACTTCGGTGGACAGGTCGAAGTCCTGCGTCTGGATGCGAACGCGCGGCCCGGCCATATCAGCCCCCCGTCACGGGTGGAAAAAACGCCACCTCGGCACCTTCCGTCAGCGCGTCCGCCTCGGCACACAGCGTCTGGTTCAACGCGCATCGCAGGGCGCGCCCACGTGCGAGTGCCGTCGCGTGTGCAGCACTGCGCTGTATCAGAAGGTCGCGCAATTCACCCACCGTGCTGCCAGCGGGCGCGTCGCACGGCTCACCCGCCCCCAGGGCTTCTCGAATCGACGCGAAGTAGCGAACTCGAAGCTTCATGACAGCAACTCGGACAAGGCCAGAAAGCGCACCGCATCACCACGGCGAATCGCCTGGCCGGCCGGGTTGTCGACCAGCCCGTCGCCCCACACCACCGAGGTGAGGACACCGGAGCTCTGGTTGGCGAACAGGTCGAGTCCGCCTGCTGCGTTGCGACGCACGCGCAGGAATTCGCGGCGCCGGTCGGGCTGCGGCCAGTCGAAGTCGGCCCGCAGCGACATGCCGACCGGCTGCAACTCGGCAGCACCTTGCATCTGCAACAGCACCGGGCGCACGGCGAGCAAAAAGGTCACGAAGGCGGACACTGGGTTGCCCGGCAGGCCGATGAACCAGGCGGTGGAGCGGTCATCGCGAAAGACCTCGCCGAACGCCAGGGGCTTGCCGGGCTTGATGGCGATTTGCCACATGTCGATGCGGCCTTCGGCTTCGACCGCGGGCTTCAGGTGGTCTTCTTCGCCGACCGACACGCCGCCGCAGGTGACGATCAGGTCGTGCCCGCGCGCTGCAGTGCGCAACGCCTCGCGCGTGGCGTCGAGCCGGTCGGGCACGATGCCGAGGTCGGTGCACTCGCAGCCCAGCGCCTGGATAAGGCCGCGCAGTGTGAAGCGGTTGGAGTTGTAGATGGCACCTGGCTTCAAGGGCTCGCCGGGCATCACCAGTTCGTCGCCGGTGGAAAACAGCGCGACGCGCGGACGACGCGCCAGCGTCAGCGTGGCGGCACCGACGGACGCCGCCAGCCCGAGCGCTTGAGGCGTCAGCCGCGTGCCGCGCGCCAGCACCGTGGCACCGGCAGCCACGTCTTCGGCGCGGCGGCGCACCCACTGGCCCGGCGCAGGAACGGTGTCGATGCGCACGCCGCCTTCGACGGCTTCGCAGTGCTCCTGCATCACCACTGCGTCGGCACCGGCTGGCACTTGCGCGCCGGTGAAGATGCGCGCGGCCGTGCCGGCTTGCAAGGGCTGCCCGGGCGCGCCGGCAGGAATTCGCTGGCTGACCGGCAGCAGCGTGCCGGCAGCGGGCACATCGGCGCAGCGCAGCGCGTAGCCGTCCATCGCCGTGTTGTCGGCCGGCGGCACATCGATCAGCGAGCGCACGTTCTCGGCCAGCACGCGGCCCAGCGCGTCGAAGGTGGAAAGCGTTTGCGCCTCAGCCGCGGGGAACGGCTGCACCGCCAGCAGCAGACGCGAGAGCGCTTCCTCCAGCGTCAGCATCGGCGGGCGAGTGTTCGCCACTGCGGTCGAGGTCGAACGGGGATCGGTACTCATAGCGCTCCGGGTTGCCGAGCA
>JANNEI010000270.1:0-2031 GCA_031378565.1 Burkholderiales bacterium | reverse complement strand
CGCTCGGCCGAGTTGCTGGCGGCGGTGCAGATTCGCCACCCGGCGCAGGTGCTGGCGCAGTACCCGCACGAGCTGTCGGGCGGCATGCGGCAACGGGTGCTGATCGCCATCGCCTTTGCCTGCAAGCCCAGGCTGATCGTGGCCGACGAACCCACCACCGCGCTCGACGTGACGGTGCAGCGCGAAATCCTGCGTTTGCTGCGCGCCTTGCAGCGCGACGAAGGTGCCGCGGTTCTGTTCATCACCCACAACCTCGGGCTGGTGGCCAAGCTGTGCGACAGCGTCAGCGTGATCCATTCGGGGCGCATCGTCGAGCACGGCACGGTGCAAGCCATTTTCGACGCGCCGCACCACGACTACACCCGCGCGCTGTTCGCGGCCACGCCGCGCCACGACCGGCCGGCCGCCGCGCTGCAACCGATCGCCCCTGCGCTGACCGACACCCTGCTCGCGCAGGCGCGGACCTACGACGCGCAATGGCAGCCGCCGCAGCCGCCGCAACCCCCACGCAAGGCCCAGCGTGGCTGAGCCGCTGCTCGCGCTGGAGGGCGTCAGCCTCGCGCTGCCCGACCTGGCCGCCAAGCCGCCGTTCGGCCGCGCGCCGCTGCGCGCGATCCTGCACGACATCGCCCTGACGGTGGCGGCCGGCGAGTGCGTGGCCCTGGTCGGCGAGTCGGGTTCGGGCAAGTCCACCCTGGCGCGCACCGTGCTGCGCCTGCACGAGCCGCAGGCCGGCCGCATCGTCTTCGACGGGCAGGACACGACCCACGCGGCCGAGGCGCAATTGGCGGCCATGCGCCAACGCATGCAGATGGTTTTTCAGGACCCGATGTCGTCGCTGAACCCGCGCCGGCGGATCGGCCACATCGTGGCGCAGCCGCTGCAGGTGGCGGGTCGCGAGGCCGGTGCGGCCAGCGTGGCCGCGCTGCTGGAACGGGTGCAGTTGCCGGCCGCCTTCGCGCAGCGCTACCCGCACGAGTTGTCGGGCGGGCAGCGCCAGCGGGTCGGCATTGCGCGCGCCATCGCGCTGAAGCCGGCGCTGATCGTGGCCGACGAGATCGTCTCGGGCCTGGACGTGTCCACGCAAGCGCACATCCTGCTGCTGCTGCGCGAGCTGAAGCGCGAACTGGGTCTGGCGATGCTGTTCGTCACCCACGACCTGTCGGTGGTGCGCGTGCTGTGCGACCGCGTGGTCGTGCTGCGCGAGGGCCGTGTGGTCGAAACCGCGCCGGTGGCGGCACTGTTTGCGCGGCCGCAGAATGCCTACACACGCGCGTTGCTGGATGCGATACCGTTGCCCGATGTCGACCCGCACTGGCTGGACGACGCCCCCATTTCCAATGCTTCGAAGGAGAAAACGATGAACGTCAAAGGCTGCACCGCACTCGTCACCGGTTCCAACCGAGGCTTCGGCCGCGCCCTGGTGCAGGCCCTGCTCGACGGCGGCGCGGCCAAGGTCTACGCCAGCGCGCGAGACACCTCGACGCTGCAACCGCTGGTGGCCGCGTCGGGCGGGCGCGTCGTCACGCTGACGCTCGACATCACGCGCGACGATCACATCGCCGCCGCTGAAGCCGCCTGCAAGGACGTGACCGTGCTGTTCAACAACGCCGGCATCAACCGGCACCAGGGTGTGATTTCTGCCAGCAGCCTCGACGACGCGAAGGCCGAGATGAGCAGCAACTACTTCGGCACTCTGGCGATGTGCCGCGCCTTTGCGCCTGTGCTGGCCGCGAACGGCGGTGGCGCCATCGTCAACGTGCTGTCGATTTTGGCCAAGGTGGCCATCCCGGCGATGGGCTCGTTGTGCGCATCGAAGGCTGCGTCGCTGCGCATGACCGAAGGCGTGCGGGCCGAGCTGGCCGCAAAGGGAACGCGCGTGGTGGCGCTGATGACCGGGGCGATGGACACCGACATGGAACGCGATTTCCAGGGCCCGAAGTCGGCACCGGCCGAGGTGGCGGCTGTGTTGCTGGCCGGCCTGGCGGCGGGCGACGAAGAGGTCTACCACGGGGCCATGCCGGAGTGGAT
>JANNEI010000217.1:0-5109 GCA_031378565.1 Burkholderiales bacterium | reverse complement strand
CGAGCGCGCTTCCGAGAGCTGCTCGGTCATGTCGGCGAACGACCGCGTCAGGCCGCCCAATTCATCGCGCGAGGCAAACACCGGCTTCGCGCTCAGGTCGCCTTGCGACACCTGTCGCACCCCTTCGGCCAGCACCAGCAGCGGCCGCGCCAGCTGGTTCGCCAGCGTCACCGCCAGCAGCAGCGCACCGAACACCGCCAGGATCAGCGTCAGCGTCAGCGTGCCGATGTACATCTTGCGCAAACCTTCGCGCGCCAGGTAGCGTTGCTGGTACTCGCGGTACGCCGCCTGCACCGCTAGCGCGTTGGCCGCGAGCGAGGCCGGCAGCAACTGCGTGACGAGCAGGTAGCGGTCCTGCGGCGCCAGCTCGAAGTTGCTGCTGGGGATGACGGCCAGTGCACGGATGCGGGCATTGGTGCCGCCGGCGCTGCCCGCGGTGGCTGTGGCGTGGCCTGTCGCAGCTCCAGCAGCCGCCGGATTGGCGGTCGTCGTGTCGTCGTCCAGCCCTTCGAGCTGGCTGACCACACGCGAGTTGCGGGCGTTCTTGAGCATCGCGGCGGTCGGCCGTTCGGGCATCAGCGCCGAGGCCGAGCTGCCCGACGACAGCAGTATCTGCCCGCTGCTGCCGATGATGGCCACGTCTTGCGCCGACAACTGCTCGCGCAGGCGCTCCAGGGTCAGCGGCTGCACCTCGCCGCGCACTTCTCCCCGCACTTCTCCCCGCATTTCTCCCCGCACTTCAGCCAGCCGTTCGGCAGCCAGGCGCGCCTTGGCGGCCAGGTCGTTGACCTGCGCATCGAGCGTGCCGCGGCCCAGGTTCAAGCCGGCATCCAGCGCGCCTTCCACCTTGACGTCGAACCAGCTCTCGATGCTGCGTGACACGAACTGGTAGCTCACGGTGTAGATCACCACGCCGGGCAGCACGCCGACCAGCGCGAAGATGGCCGCCAGCTTGAGCAGCAGGCGGCTGCCGAACTTGCCGCGCTGCAAGCGCACCAGCAGGCGCACCGCGGCGATCCCGATCACCAGCACCAGCACCGCCGCCACCGCCACGTTGACCCAGAACAGCCAGACGTAGTGGCGCTCGTAGAAGGAGCGGTTGTTGGTGGCGATGGCCAGTAGGAATGCCAGCACCAGCCCGACCCCGGTGACGGCCACCAGCGAGATGATCCATGCCCAGCGGCTGGCCTTGGTCATGTGTCGGTGCGTGTGGCTGAGCGACGAACGGCGAACGCGAGGGTTGGACTCACGAACTCAATTGAAGCGCTGAAACTTCTCGACGTACAGCGTCCAGTCGGGCTGGCCGCCGATGCCGATCTGCAGCGGCCGCGGCAGCAGGTTGGTGTCGAGCCGGTAGCTGAATTCGACGTAATGGCGCGATCCTTCTTCGAACTGCCCGGCCTCGGCGATCTTCCAGCCGGTGGCCCGGCGCACCGAGTACAGCGCATCGTCGAGCGTGTCGAAGTTCTGGTTCAGCCCGCCCAGGGTGAGCCGGTACTTGCGTGTCAGCGGCTGGTAGGTGAGCCGCCAGGTGCGCGTCGCCTTGTTGACCTGCCGGTCGAACCAGTACCAGCGGTCGCGCAGCACCACCGCCTCGGCGACGAAATACAACGGCACGCCTTTGAGCAGGGCGTCTTCCACCCCGCGCGACAACTCGAAGCGCACCGCGAAACTCAGCAACACGCCGTCGTCCTGGCGCACCACCTCGAAGCTGGTGACCTCGGGCACATCGGCCCGCGCCACCTGGGGCAGCAAAGCGAACAGCATTGCCAGCCACAGCATGGCGGCCAGCCCGCCCGCCTTCCAGCGCGACCGCGCCGGCACGGCAGGGCACATATCCGGCGAGATGCGGGGCAGGAGGTGTTCGGACACTCAGTGTTTTTGAAGCAGGGTGTGGAAAAAGCCGTCGGGCGACGCACCGGGGTGGGCTGCCGCCGCCGACGCTTCATTGTCGGGCACCGGCAGCAGATGGCCCGGCGAGAGGGGATGCTCGGCGACCCGGGCATCGGGTTGGCGTTGCAAAAAAGCGTCGATTTGCTGCTGGCCCTCGGCCTTGAAGACCGAGCACGAGCAATACAGCAAGCGCCCGCCGGGTTTGAGCAGCGGCCACAGCGCGTCCAGCAGGCGCGCCTGAACCTTGGCCAGCGCCGCGATGTCGCCCGGTCGGCGCAGCCAGCGAACGTCGGGGTGGCGGCGCACGATGCCCGAGGCGCTGCACGGCGCGTCGAGCAGGATGGCGTCGAACGGCACCGCGTCCCACCAGGCCTGGGGATCACCCGCATCGGCAGCGATGGTTGTGGCGCTCAACTTCAGGCGGGCCAGGGTTTCGTTCACGCGCAGCAGGCGGATCGGGTCACTGTCCAGCGCCAGCACGTCCAGGTCGGCCAGTTCGAGCAGGTGCGCGGTCTTGCCGCCGGGGGCGGCGCAGGCGTCGAGCACGCGGGCATTTTTTGGAAGGCCGTCGCCGATCAGCAGCCGCGCGGCCAGTTGCGCCGCTGCGTCCTGCACCGACACGTCGCCCTGCGCGAAACCGGGCAGCAGCGTCACCGCGCAGGGCGCGGCGAGCCGCACCGCCTGCGGCCCAACGGCATCGGCCGCCATGCCGACCTCGGCCAGCCGCAGCAGGTAGGACGCCGGCGTGCCGGTGCGCGCATTGACGCGCAGCGTCATCGGAGGATGCTGGTTGCTGGCGCGAAGAATCGACTGCCACTGGCGGGGCCAGTCGCGCTGCAGCGTGGCGATCCACCACGCCGGCTGGTTGAACGCAGCGGCGGGGTCCTGGTTGGCGGCTTCCACCAGCACGGCCCGTTCGCGCAGAAAGCGGCGCAGCACGGCGTTGACGAACGCCGCGCTGGCGGGTTGGCGCTGACGCGCTGCGGACACCGCCTGGTCGACCAGGGTGTGCTCGGTGTAGGGCGCGTCGTCACTCGGCCACAGCAGGGCCAAGGCGGTCAGCAGCAGCGCGTCCAGGGCCGGGTCCGGCGTCTTCGGTGCCAGCCGTGCGCGGACCACCAGCGCACCGCCGAGTCCGCGCAAAACATGGAAGCTCAGGGCCTGCGTTCCGGGCCGCGCTTCGACCGGGCAGCGGCTCAGCGCAGCGTTCAGCGACTGGCCGGCACGCACCGCCTGCACCGCGTCGGCGGTGTGCCCCAGCAGGCGCGCCAGCGGCAAGGATTGCGACAGCGGTTGCGGCGGACTGGGTTCGGGTCGGGCGTTCACCGCGCGAAGTCTACGGTCTGGTCAGGGCCATGCCTGCGCCAGCAGGCGTGTGCGGTACGCTCACGGCCCGAGCACTGACACAGGCAAGCCATGCGAGGCGAGATTGCAACCCCGATATTCCGCAGCGACGAAGACCTGTCGCGCCTGAGCGCGTCCGAGCGCATCCGTTACCGCCTGGTGGGTGCCGACTGCCGCTACCACGCCAACGACAACATCTCGGCCTTCATCGAGGAAGGCGAGATGGAGGAGCTGAAAGCCGAGGTGCAGGCGAAGATGCAGGAAGTGCTGCAGGCGCTGGTGATCGACACCGACAGCGACCACAACACGAATGAGACGGCCAAGCGGGTGGCCAAGATGTTCCTCACCGAGGTGTTCCGCGGCCGCTACGTGCCGATGCCGGCGGTCACCGAATTCCCGAACTTCTCGCGCCTGAACGAGCTGATGATCGTCGGCCCGGTGAAGGTGCGCAGCGCCTGTTCGCACCACCTTTGCCCGATCATGGGCAAGGTCTGGATCGGCATCCTGCCGAACGAGCACTCGAACCTGATCGGCCTGAGCAAGTACGCGCGCATCTGCGACTGGATCATGAGCCGTCCGCAGATTCAGGAAGAAGCCGTGACCATGCTCGCCAACGAATTGCAGGACCGCGTCAAGCCCGACGGCCTGGCCATCGTGATGGAGGCCGACCACTTCTGCATGCACTGGCGCGGTGTGAAAGACGACGAGTCGATGATGACCAACAGCGTGATGCGCGGTGCCTTCTTGAAGGACGCCAACCTGCGCCGCGAGTTCCTGTCGCTGCTCAGCAAGAAGAACAACTGAACCGTTCGGAGACCTCCATGCTCGTGCGCTTGATGTATGCCAGCCGTGCGGCTGAGTCGGTGAACCAGGACGAATTGCTGACGATCCTGAAACAGTCCAAGCACAACAACCCGGATCTCGGCGTGACCGGTGTGCTGTGTTTTTCGGCCGGCTTTTTCTTGCAGGTGCTGGAGGGCGGCCGCGCGCCGGTCAATGCGCTGTACAACCGCATCGCCCAGGACCCGCGCCACCGCGACGTGCTGTTGCTGAGCTATGAAGAGGTCGACGAGCGCAGCTTCGCCGGCTGGTCGATGGGCCAGGCCAACCTGTCGCGCCTGAACCCGGCGCTGGTGATGAAGTACTCCGAGACGGCGGTGTTCGACCCGTACGCGGTGTCGGGCAAGGTGTCGATGGCGCTGTTCAACGAACTGGTTGCCTCGGCGGCCATCATCTGCCCCTGATTGACGGGCCGAAGCTGCCTGGCGCGTTCAACCCAGCGTGTCGGCCCAGATCGTGCGCGCCCAGTTCCACGCATAGGTGCCTTCGAGCTCGTTCGGCGCGCTCGACAAGCCGCCCGAACCGGCCACCGCCTTGAACGTCTTCTCGGCCGCCACGTACTCGTGCACGCTGGCCACATGCACCACGTTCATGGCGTCGGTGAAGCTGTAGCAGGTGTTGGTGAGCATCGGCGCGGGGTTGATCTCCCAGCCCGCCAACTCGGCCACGATGGCGGCGGCCGCCACCTTGGCGTGGCTGTTGGCCATGTGCGCGCTTTTGGGCATGGCCGGCGCGATCTGGATCGAGTCGCCCAGCACGTGGATGTCCTTGGCCGCGGTGGATTCGAAGTTCAGGTAGTTCACGTTGCACCAGCGCGCGTTCGAGTTGGCCAGCCCGGTCTGCACCGCGATGGCACCGGCACGCATCGGCGGCAGCACGTTCAGCACGTCAGCTTTCACATCGTCCTGCACCTCGAACTTGACGGTGTTGGTTCGAGCATCGACGGCCACCGCCTTGTGCTGGCCGCGAAACTCGACCATGCCCTTGTACTGCTCGGCCCACACCTTCTTGAACAGCGCGCCCTTCGAGGTG
>JANNEI010000202.1:0-1554 GCA_031378565.1 Burkholderiales bacterium | reverse complement strand
GCGCTCATCGGCACCCACGATGGTCACGCTCCAGTCGAGCGAGCCATAGATGTCGAGCACCGGGATCTGGATGCGGAACATGTCTTCCAGACCGTTGATGATGCCGATGTACACCCAGGCTCCGACTTTCGGGTCGCTGCGATGGATGAGGTAGTGGTTCGCCATCGTGGCGCCCAGGCTGTGCGAGACGATCGCGAGTTTCTTGTAGCCGCGCGCGAGCAGCCAGTCGGCCGCCAGCGAGAAGCGTTCGTCGGCATCCCCGTAGGTCGGGAAGTAGTCGCCGATCTTGGCTGAACTCGGCAGCACCGGCATCTGGATCGACAGCGTCGAATAACCGGACTCCGCCAGCTTGACGCGCAGAATGCCGTACAGGTCGTAGTCCGGTGCCCAGCCTCGCCCGTGCGCGATGATCACCGCGCCGCGTGGATGTTTGGCCGGTAACCACAGGCCCAGGAACTGGTGGCCGTTGGCCTGCTTCAGGCGAACCGGTTCCCCGTCGACCAGGGTCGCGAGCGTTTCGGTGGCCCAGCGTGCCTCGCGTTCGTAGTCCTGCGCGCCGACATTCGGGCTCGCGACGAGCGCCGCCAGCAAACAAAGAAACCCGCCGAAGCGGGTTCCCGAGAGCCACAGGGCCATTTCCTACGCCAACTTGAACGGCATCCTGCGCAGGCGCTGGCCGGTCAACGACGCCAAGGCGTTACCGATCGCGGGCGCGATCAACGCCGTCACCGGCTCGCCGATGCCGCCAGGGGGCTGGCCGTCGGTGATGAGGTGCATGTCGATAACCGGCGAATCGCTCATGCGGGCGGCCCGATAGTCGTGGAAGTTGGTCTGCTGAACCTGACCACCGACCATCGTGATTTCGTCGTACAGAACCGACGACATGCCGTAGATCACGCTCGACTCGATCTGTTGCCTGACGATGTTCGGGTTCACGGTGCTGCCCACGTCGGCGACGACCGTCACCTTGTGCACCTTGATTTCCTTGCCCGCCGCGGACACCTCGGCCACCATGCCAAGGTAGGTGCCATAGCCTTCCATGATCGCCACGCCCTGCTTGCGCCCGGCCGCCAGCGGCTTGCCCCAGCCGGCCTTTTCGGCCACCATGTTGAGCGCACGCAGGTAGCGTGGCTCCTTGGCCAGCATGTCGCGGCGGAACTGCACCGGGTCCTTGCCGGCGGCGGCGGCCATTTCGTCAATGAAACTTTCGTTGGCGAACGCATTCATCGAGTGCGACACAGACCTCCAGTAGCCGACCCGCACGCCGGTGTCCTGAATCACGGCAGTGCCCGACTGGTTCGGAATGTCATAGGGCAGCGGCGCGTACTCCAGCATGAACGGGTCGATGCCGTCCTTGACGAAGGCGCTGAACAGACGCTGGGTCACCGATGGCGACGCAAAGCTCGACGCATAGGCCACGGGCTTGCCAGCAGCGTCCAGCCCAGCGGCCATCTTGTGCACGCTGGCCGGGCGATAGAAGTCGTGCGTCATGTCGTCTTCGCGCGACCAGATCAACTTGACCGGCATGCCTGCCGCCTTGCTGATTTCGACGGC
>JANNEI010000197.1:0-7442 GCA_031378565.1 Burkholderiales bacterium | reverse complement strand
GAGTCGGCCTATGTGCTCGTGTTGCGCAGCGAGGCCGACCTGGCGGGCCTGCCCGACTTCGTGCGCGCTGCGGCGCGGCAAGCCGCGGCCGAGCGTGGCCTGCTGGCCGCCGACGCGGCGGGCGCGATCACGCTGTCGCGCTCGCACATCGTGCCGTTCCTGACCTTTTCGGACCGGCGCGACTTGCGCGAGCAGGCCTGCACCGCTTGGACCACGCGCGGCGAGCACGACGGCCCGCACGACAACCGCGCCGTGGCGCGCGAAATCCTCGCCCTGCGCCATGAACAGGCGCGTGCGCACGGGCACGCCTGCTACGCCGACTACGCACTGGCCGACACGATGGCGGGCCGCCAGGCGGCGGTCAACGAGTTGTTGAACCAGGTCTGGGTCCCGGCCAAGGCGCGGGCCGAGCAGGAGCGTGCGGCGCTGCAGGCGCTGGCGGCGTCGCGCGGCGAGTCCATCGAAGTGCAGGCCTGGGACTGGCGCTACTACACCGAAAAACTGCGCCAGCAGCGCTACGACCTGGACGAGGCGACCGTCAAGCCATTCTTCCCGCTCGAGCGCATGGTCGAGGCGGTGTTCGACTGTGCGCAGCGCCTGTTCGGCCTGCGCTTCGTCGCGCAGCCGCAGGTCGGCACCTACCACCCCGACGTTCAGGTGTACGAGGTGCGCTCGCAGACCGACGCGCTGGTGGGCGTCTTTTTGCATGACAACTTTGCGCGCACCGGCAAGCGCAGCGGTGCCTGGATGAGCGCGTACCGGGTGCAGTCGCGCAACGGCGATGCCGATGCGGGCCACCGCAGCGTGCTGCCCATCATCGTCAACAACAACAACTTCGCGAAGGGCGCGCCCGGCGAGCCGACCCTGCTCAGCTTCGACGACGCGCGAACGCTGTTCCATGAGTTCGGACACGGACTGCACGGTCTGCTGTCGAACGTGGGCTACGAGCGGCTGGCGGGCACCAGCGTGCTGCGCGATTTCGTCGAGCTGCCGTCGCAGCTGTTCGAACACTGGCTCAGCGAACCCGAGGTGCTGAAGCGCCATGCGCGCCACTTCCAGACCGGCCAGGCGATTCCCGATGCGCTGGTCGACAAGCTGCGTGCGGCCAGCCGCTTCAACCAGGGTTACGAGACGGTGCGCTACACCGCGTCGGCGCTGGTCGACATGGCGGTGCACGCGCAGACCGACGCGGCGGGGCAGGACATCAGCGCCTTCGAGGCGGCCGAACTGCGACGCATCGGCATGCCGCCGGGCATCGGCATGAACCACCGGCTGGCTCACTTCCAGCATCTGTTCGCCGGTGCCAGCTATGCCGCCGGCTACTACGTGTACCTGTGGGCCGAGGTGCTGGACGCCGACGGTTTCGACGCCTTCGTCGAAGCCGGCGATCCTTTCAATGCGGATGTGGCGCAGCGCCTGCTGCGGTTCATCTACTCGTCCGGCAATTCGCTGGAGCCTGGCGCTGCGTACGTGGCCTATCGCGGCAGGCCGGCCAGTGTCGAGCCGATGCTGCGCGAGCGGGGGCTGGTCGAGGAACCCGCCTGAGCGACGGGCAAGGCCGCTCGGCTCAGCTGCTTTCCTGCGGTGAAGGCACCGGGAACAGCGCCTCCAGCGACGACAGGAACACCCGCAGGTTGATCGGCTTGGTCCAGTAGTCCGAGAAGCCCGCTTGCAGGGCCAGGGCGATGTCCTCAGGAATCGCATTGGCCGAAAGCGCAATGCAGGTCAGCGCGGCCGTTTCGGGCTGGGCCTGCAAGCGCCGCAAGACCTCGAAACCGTCGAAGTCGGGCAGCTGCATGTCCACCAGCACGAGGTCGGGCTGCAGGCTGCGCGCCCGGCTGACGCCCTCGGTGCCGGTGCCCACCGACACGATGTGCAGGTCGCCGCGGCTGGCCACCAGCTGCTCGACCAGCAGAACGTTCACCGGGTTGTCTTCGATGTACAGAATCTGGCCGCGCCGAGCGACTGCGCCGACGCCGCCAGTCGCAAGGGTGGCCGACGCATTGGATGCCCCGGTGGGCAAGGTCACTTCGACAGACGTGCCGACTGCGGCTTGGCTGCTGACGTGGATCGACCCCTGCATGCGATCCACCAGCGCCTTCACGATGGCCAGCCCGATGCCGGTTCCCTCGATGCCTTCACGCTCCAGCCCCAGGCGGTTGAAGGGCTCGAACAACTGGTCGACCTGCTGGGCTGTCAGGCCGCGTCCGGTGTCGCTGACGCGCAGCGTGAGCGTGGCGTCGGACAGGTGCGTGTCCACCCGCACTTCGCCTTGCGGGTGGTTGTACTTGATGGCATTGCTGAGCAGGTTGATCAGGATCTGCCGCAGGCGGGTACGGTCGGCGCGCACCGAGCCGCTGATCGATCCGGTGCGAACGGTGATGCCGTGCAGGCGGGCCAGCGGCTCCACCATCGGCAGCGCCTCGGCCACCACGTCGGCGACCGCCACCGGCTGCAGGTCGAGCTTGAGCTGGCCGGATTGCAGGCTCGACAGGTCGAGCACGTCGTTGATCAGCGACAGCAGGTGATCGCCGGCAATCCTCACGTGGTCGATGTGGCTGCGCTGCACGGGTGCGCCACGATCGTCGTCGAGCTGCAGCAACTGCGCGAAGCCCAGCACGGCGTTGAGCGGGGTGCGCAACTCATGGCTCATGCGGGCCAGGAACTCTGATTTGGCGGCGCTTTCGCGCTGCGCGATCAGGCTTTCCTGGCGCGCCGCTTGCGCGTTCATTCGGTCGGTCACGTCCCAGTTCACCCCGACGCGTTTGACCACCTTGCCATGCTCGTCAAACAAGGCCGCCGATCGCGAGGCCAACCAGCGATAGCTGCCGTCGGGCAGCCGAACGCGGAACTCGTAGGAGGTCGGGGCCATTTCGACATCGAACCGCGCCTGAGCATCGAGGTTCTGCGAGCGCTCGTCGGGGTGCACCAGTGCCAGGCGCTCTTCGCGGGTTGGCGCGAGCGGGCGCGGCTCCAGGCCGCGCAGGCGAAACATCTGTTCATCCCACAGACCGGGGCTGTCCGCTCCGTCCGTCTCCCAGGTGCCAATGCCGGTGTGGCTGGCGATCAGTGCAGCACGCTCACTCGCAGCGTGCAGCGCGCTCAGCGCCGCGTGGCGATCGGTCACGTCGAGCGCGATGCCGAAGATGCGTGTGGCGTCGGTGCGGCTGCGGTCGATGTCGGCGCGCAGCACCATCCAGCGGGTGCGCCCGTCGCGCAGGCGGGTTCGGAACTCAAGCTCGAACGGCTCGGGCTCGCGGCGCAGGTACGCTTGCGTGGCCTGCCGGACCCGCGCCGCATCGTCCGGGTGAACACACTGCGCGATCCACTCGGTCAGGGTCGGCGGGCCGGGTGCCCCGACCATGTCGAACAGCTCGTACATCTGCGCATTCCACTCGGTCTGGAGCAAGCCGAGGGTGGTGGTCCAGATTCCGATGCGGGCGGCCTTTGCAGCGGCCTCGAGGCGCTGCGCGAGCTCTTCTGCGCGGCGCGAATGCGCGACCTGCTCGGTCACGTCGAGCGAGACCCCGACGAAGGCGATCGCCACGCCGGCGGCATCGCGCTCGACGACACGGCGCACCAGCATGTAGCGCCAGTTCCCATCGGAGCGGCGATGCCGCGTTTCGACGTCGACCGGCTCCCGAGTCTGCAACGCTTGCCGCGCTGACCATTCCAGCTTCGCGACATCGTCGGGATGCGTGTGTGAGCGCGCCTCGGCGAGCGAAGTGCCACCCGGTCGGTAGGGGATGCCGAGCACCTTCAGGCCGTGTTCGTTGTAGTGCAGCCGATTGGCTGTCAGATCGTGACGCCAGATCACGATATTCGCCAGCTCGGTGGCAAGCTTGAGTTGCACCGCTGTGTTGTCGAGCGAGCGTGCGAGCGCATAGGTCTCGGTGTCGTCGACCATGATGCCGATCGTCCGATCCGGGCGGCCCTCGGGTGAATTCTTTACTTCCCACTGAGAGTGGATCCAACGCACGCCGCCGTCCGGACGAATCACGCGGAAGC
This sequence comes from Burkholderiales bacterium, assembly GCA_031378565.1. Taxonomy (GTDB): domain Bacteria; phylum Pseudomonadota; class Gammaproteobacteria; order Burkholderiales; family Burkholderiaceae_C; genus JANYJJ01. The sequence continues at coordinate 3,434 of JANNEI010000197.1, read as the reverse complement.
GATGCCCATACCGCCCGGCCTGTTGTGTCGATGCGGCGTACTGCGGTTTCTGGTCGTCGGGGTGAATGCTGGCCACGGCCGTGTCATGGTCCGGCGTGCCGGCCGCCGGGTCCAGTCCCCAGAACGCGAAAACGTGACGGTCCCATTGGCCCTTGCCGGACGGAATTTCGCGCTCCCAGACGCCGAGCCGACCGAATTCCTGCGCCATGTCGAGCAGCTCGGAAAGACGTTGAGCGCGTGCCGCAATCTCGCGCTCGGCGGTCGTGTCGCGCAGCGTCCAGAGCCAGGCTTCGTCGACGCGGACCAGTCGGGCCAGCACCCACAGCGTGGCACCCGCAAGGGTGCGCAGCGCAATCTCCATATCACCAGGCGCGCCATCCCGCAGCGCCGCGAGCAGCGCCTGCCGGGGCGCGCCTGAGTGCCAGTCGTCCGGTGCGAGGCCGAGCATCTCGTGGCCCGTGCCCACGCCGGTCGCGGTCTGGAAGCTGACGTTCGCCCACGTGATGCGGCCCGCCGCATCGGTGATGGCGAGAAGGTCGCGGCTCTGCGCCAGCCACGCCGACAGCAGGGCCGTGGGCAGCGGCACCGAGGGCGCACAAGGATCGGCTGGGTTCGTCATGTCGGAAACGGGGGGCGTCGCGTCGCTGGCTTGCGCAACGCCCGCCATCTCGGGGCAGTCTAGCCGCGCCGGAAGACGGAAAAACCCCGGATCAGAACCGGGTTTGCGGTGTTGACCGGCTCACTGTGCCACCTGCAACACCAGCTTGCCGAAGTTCTCGCCGTTGAACAACTTCAGCAGCGTTTCGGGGAAGGTGTCGAGGCCGATCACCACGTCTTCCTTCGACTTCATGCGCCCGTCCGCCAGATAGCCCGCCATTTCGGCCACGGCCGTCGGGTAGCGGTCGGCGTAGTCGAACACCACGATGCCTTCCATGCGCGCGCGGTTCACCAGCAGCGACAGGTAGTTTGCGGGGCCCTTCACCGGCGTGGTGTTGTTGTACTGGCTGATCGCGCCGCAGATGATGATGCGGGCGCGCAGGTTGATGCGCGCCAGCACCGCGTCCAGGATGTCGCCACCGACATTGTCGAAGTAGATGTCGACGCCTTTCGGGCACTGCTGTTTGAGGCCTTCACGCACTGCGTCCCAGCGTGCTGCGCCTTCGGGTGCGGCGGCCTTGTAGTCGATGCAGGCGTCGAAGCCCAGTTCTTTCACCACCCAATCGCATTTGGCCTGGCCGCCGGCAATGCCCACCACGCGGCAGCCCTTGATCTTCGCCATCTGCCCCACCGTCTGGCCCACCGCGCCAGCTGCGCCCGAGACCACCACGGTCTCGCCGGCTTTCGGCTGGCCCACGTCCATCAAGCCGAAGTAACCGGTCATGCCGGGCATGCCGAGCACGTTGAGCCACTGGGTGGGCGTGCCCATCGCCAGGTCGATCCTGAACATGCCGCTGCGCTTGATATCGGCCGCCGCAACGAGGCAATATTCCTGCACGCCGAGGCCGGCATTCACGTGGTCACCGACCGCGAACGCCGCGTTCTTCGATGCCACCACCACGCCCACGCCGCCGGCCCGCATCACCTCACCGATGCCGACCGGCGCGATGTAGCTCTTGCCTTCGTTCATCCAGCCGCGCATGGCCGGGTCGAGCGACAGGCTCAGCGTCTTCACCAGCACGCCGCCGTCTTCGGGGGCCGCCACTGGCTCGGCGGTGAAGTTCCAGTTGGCGCGCGTGGGCAAGCCCACCGGGCGGGACGCTAGGCGAATCTGGTGATTGACCAGGGTCGAAAGGGTTTGCATGTTGTCTCCTGTGCGCGGCCGGTGCTGCCGGATCGTGATCGTATCCCTCACCGCGCGGCTGCGGCTTCGCGCAGGCGACACCGCGCAAGCTCGACATCAGCCACAGAAGCCGACAGCATGAGGGCTGCTCCCGAGAGAGCGTCGCCCAAAGAAAAACGCGGCCGAAGCCGCGTTTTTTTCCGAGCCTTGAGGCTTCGAATTACAGCGGACGAATGTTCGCTGCTTGCAGGCCCTTCTGGCCTTGCTTGACTTCGAATTCAACCTTCTGGTTTTCCAGCAGGGTCTTGAAGCCAGAGCCCGTGATGTCACGGAAGTGGGCGAACAGGTCAGCGCCGCCCGCGTCTTGAGCGATGAAGCCGTAGCCCTTGCTCTCGTTGAACCACTTCACGGTACCGGTTTGCGTCGTCATGACGATTTCCTAACAAAGTAAATAATGCCCAGCACATGCTGAGCATGCAGAGACACTCAAGAGACGTTATTCGGGGATTTCTAACGAAGCCGTCTTGGAACCAAGGCGGGGTAGCAAAAGATCACTCACAACCACTGTCTTGCGCATATCTGTGCCCGTAATGTACCTCATCGGATGCGAGGGTCGAGATTCACAGGCCAAGTCCTGTGGGCTAGAAGGCGATTGAACGTTTCGTTTCCGACCCACTGTGAACGCACGCAGCGCCTGATGCGTTGAAGGGTGTCTGAAACGAAACATGGATCAACGATGAACGCAAAACACTGGCTGGCCGCAATTGGCGTCAGCATCGCCGTCGCGACAGGTGCCTCGGCAGCCACGAGCGTGAACGTGAGCATCGACACCCAGGTGTCGCCCGGGGTGTACGGCCGGATCATCATCGGCAATGCGCCGCCACCGGTCCTTGTGTATGCGCAGCCTGTGGTGATCTACCAGCCGGTTCGTCCGGTGCAGGCCTCGCCCATCTACCTGCACGTGCCGCCGGGTCACTCGAAAGACTGGGCCAGGCATTGCGGTCACTACAACGCCTGCGGTCAGCCGGTCTACTTTGTGCGTTCCGCCGAATACGAACCCGGCTACCGCTACAAGGATGAATACAAGCACAAGGACAAGGACAAGGACAAGCACGGCAAAGGTCGTGGCCGCGGCCACGACAAGGACGACTGACCGCATCTGCGCAAGCAGCGCCAAACCCGCCACCCCGCTAGGCCGGGTTTGGCACGCTGAGCCAGCGCACTTCGAGGCAGCCCGCAATAATGCGGAAACGGCGCAATTCGCACCGCCAGCCTCAAGGAAGTTCCGTCATGAAGACCCGTGCAGCCGTCGCCTGGAAAGCCGGCGCTCCGCTGAGCATTGAAACGCTCGACCTCGAAGGCCCGAAGGCCGGCGAGGTGCTGATCGAGATCAAGGCCACCGGCATCTGCCACACCGATTACTACACGCTGTCGGGAGCCGACCCCGAAGGCCTGTTCCCGGCCGTGCTCGGCCACGAGGGCGCGGGCGTGGTCGTCGATGTCGGTCCCGGCGTGACCACGCTGCTGCGCGACGACCACGTGATTCCGCTGTACACGCCCGAGTGCCGCCAGTGCAAGTTCTGCCTGTCGCGCAAGACCAACCTGTGCCAGCTGATCCGCGGCACCCAGGGCAAAGGCCTGATGCCTGACGCGA
>JANNEI010000175.1:0-6736 GCA_031378565.1 Burkholderiales bacterium | reverse complement strand
CCAGCCCGCCGTGCGCAGCGCACCGCCGAAGCTGTACAGGTGGATGCCGACGACGTTGCACGCGCTGCGCTGCTCGGCGTAGTGCGCCAGGGCCAGCAACTGTTCGTGCGGGTCGGTGTGGGTGGCCAGCCCGACCATGCCGGCACCGAGGTTGCGCATTGCGCGCAGCGACTCGCTGACGCCGCAGATCTGCGCATAGCGCATTAAGGCGGTCAGGTCGGTCGGCCCGGCCATGCCAACGTAGACCGGCACGTCCGGCTCACGCCGCGCCAGGTCGGCGCAGAACGCAAAGATGCGCGTGGTCGAGAACGAGAACTGCGTCACCACATAAACGCCCAGCCCCTGCTGGCGGAGCAGCGCGAGCTTGCGCGTAAACGCTGCCTCCAGCGCCACGCCCGGGATGCGGCCATGCCCCTCGGGGTAACCCGCCAGCCCGACTTCGCGGATGCCGGCCTGGCCGAGCACGCCGTCTTCGAGCACTTGCAGCGCATCGGCGTAAGGGCCGCGCGGCTGCGGCTCGTCACCGGCGATCAGCATCACGCGGTGCGCGCCGTGCTCACCCGCGGCCACGGCCAGAAAGTTCGCCAGCTCGGCGCGGCTCGCGAAGCGCCGCGCTGCGATGTGCGGCACCGGGTCGAGCCCGGCGCGGCGGATTGCCGCCACCGCGTCCAGCGTTTCGGACAGCGGGCGTTTGGCCGGCGCGGGCACGTAAATGCACGAGTTGACGGGCAGCGCTTCGGCCACGCGGTCGATCTCGGCGCGCTCGCGCGGGGCGATCTCGATCGATGCGTTGGCGATCAGGTCGCCGACCGCCGAGGCCGTGCTTTCAATCGTCGAGTCCGATGCTGGCATTCGTTGTTCTCCCGGGCTGATCGCGAGCTGGCACGCGCAGCATGCTTCAGCCCCGGCGCCGCGAGACGACGAAAGACTCGTCGTTGAACCACAGGCCGCCGTACTTTTTCAGCACCGCTTGGGTGGCTTCCAGGTAGGCACCCGTCGTGACCACCGCGTCGAGCATCTCGTCGGCAATCTGGTTCACGTAGATCGCCGCGTTCCAGGCCGCGAACAAGGTCGAGGTGCCGACGCGTTCGCCGATTTCCGAGGGCAGCGTGTGCATCTCGTAGCGGAACAGCGATTTGTCGTCGGGCGGCGCTGCCAGAGAAAAGTCGCGCGCGTCGTGTCCGAGTTCGGCCTTCAGCGCCTTCAGCAGCTCGTGCCGGTCGACGACAAAGGGCGTCTCGTCGGGCCACAGCGTTCGGATGATTTCCAGCGGCGGGTCGTCGCCGCAGGACTGGATCGTCACCATGCGCCCGCCCGGTGCCAGGCTGCGCGCCAGCGGGGCCAGGATGCGCTGCGCCTTGAACTTGGCCGAGGTGCGCGCGCGCCACGGCTGCGAGGCCAGAATGAGGTCGTAGTTGCCCAGCGTCTGGCCCGGCTTCGGGATCACGCTGTCGAGCAGAAACTTGTGGTCTTCGCGGTAGACCACCAGCACGGTGGGCCGCGCATACACCGGGTTGCCGGTCTTGGTGCTGGGTTGGGTCAGCCAGCCGTGCGCCAGCATCGGGCCCAGCGCCTCGATCTGCTCTTCGTATTCGTGCGCCGAGTGGCCGGTCAGGCGCACCGTCTGCCAGTTCAGCGCAGACGCCGCCGTCACGTCGTTGGGCATCAGCCGCGGCGCTTCGGAATAGTTGAGGTTGGTGATGACGAGGACGGTGTGCGGATGCTCGAAAAAGCGGTCCGGCATCTTGTCCAGGCCCAGCCGCACGTCCTCCAGGCTGATCTCCTTGGCAACCACCAGCAGCGGCACGGTCGGGAACTGCCGGTGCGTGCTGCGCATCAGGCGGGACAGCACGGTGGCATCGCCCATGCCGGCATCGAAGATGCGCAGGCATGGCGGCGACGGGTGCAACTGCTTCAACTCCAGCGCGGCGCGCGCGGCCACCGCCGCCTTCTCGTTGCAGGTGTTGACGAAGGCGAGGTACTTCTGCCGGTTGTCGTAGAAGCGGAACGGCGGCGACGCTTCTGCGGCCGGTGCCGGTGCTGCTCGCGCGTCCAGTGCGGTCGCGGCTTCGGTGGACATCATCTGCAACTCCTCGTCGGTGGAACAACTGCGGTTCGTCGGGCGTCGGGCCTCTTTGCCGGGTCAGCCGTCACCCGGCGCAAAGTCCGCTTGCGGCGCGCGGCAATCGGGGCAGCACCAATCCACGGGCAGGCTCTCGAACGGCGTGCCCGGCGCAATGCCGTGGTCGGGGTCGCCTTCGACCGGGTCGTAGACGTAGCCGCACCAGGTGCAGCGTTGCTTGGGCATGGGGCGCGCGCCTGACCCGCCGACCGGCGTCGTCACACGTCGCCCGCCGCGCGTTGCGAACACACGGCGGGCGCTGCGATCACGCCGCAGCGGTCGTCACTGGATGTCGAGCTTGTCGGCCGCCATGCGCGTGCCCTTGATGCGGTTCGCGATCTTCTCGAACGCGATGTCGCGTGCCGCATCGGGTGAGCCGTGACTCGGCTTCACGTCGATGGAAAACGGCGAGAAGCCGCAGTCGTCGGTCGACCCGAGCTGGTCCTTCGGGATGTACTTGGCCGCGGCGAGCAACTGGTCGCACACCTCTTGGGCCGACTCGATGCGAGGGTTCAGCGGGTTGATGACGCCGATGTAGGCGATCTGCTTGACGCCGTTCGCGTCCTTGCGGATGCTGGCCGCGATGTCCTTGTAGACCTGCTCCTTGTTGCGCTCGCTCGCCAGCTGGATCAGGAAGTAGCCCGCGTTGATCTGGAACATGCTGGGCAGCAGGTCGTTGTAGGGCACGTCCGCGCTGTGCACCGAGTCGCAGTCGCCGCCCGGGCAGGTGTGGATGCCGATGTTGACGCGCTCGGCGGCAGTAAAGCGGTCGATGACGCGGTTGTTCAACTCGATGAAGTGGGGCAGCATGTTGCGCCCGGTCCAGGGGTTGCGCGAATCGTTGCGGCAGGACAGCCGGCCTTCGGTGAAGTCGACCGAGACGCGCACCGCGCCGGCCGCGAAAGCCGCCCGGATGTCCTTCTCGCATTCGTCGCAGATGTCGTCCTCGAACTGCTTCAGCGAATAGCCCGCAATCTCCTTGTCCAGCGGGTACAGCAGCACGATCATCGACGGCGCGATCACCGCCTGCTTCATCGGTTTGGTGGCGAGCTTGATCGACTTCTTCAGCGAGTCGGCCGCGTAGGCCTTGTATTTGAACGGGCCGCCGGTCAGCGCCGGCAGCTGCCGCTTGTGGCCGTCGGCAAAGATGGCGAAGTACTGGCCGCCGCCGCCCAGGTTCTTGGCCAGGCCTGTGCCGGCCAGCGTGTCGGTGAGCGGATAGGTGGCGAAGCTCGACCAGCGCTGCTCGCCGTCGGAAATGATCGGCGTGCCGGTGGCCTCCATGCGGGTGATCGAATCCTTCACCGCCGCCTCCTGTTCGGCTTCGAGTTGTTCGAGCTTGATGCGGCCGTGGTCGTAGTCTGCGTAAGCCTCCTGGAGCTTCATCGGACGCGGCAGCGAGCCGACGTTTTCGGTGGGAATGCCGGTCAGCGTTCTGGGGTTGTAAGCCATGATTTGCGTCTCCGTTCAGTGTTGCTGTTTGTGCGTGGGCGGCGTCGTTTCAGTGCCTGCCGCCGTCGATGCTAGTGAGCAAGTTCAGCGAAGGAAATACACGGTCTCCGGTAGTCGGGACTAGCGCTTACCCTGCTCGATCGCGGTTGTAAGACAGGTCTGTCTCGACTATGGTTGCGCTGGCACACCCCAACGCGTCTTCCCCGGTGGACTGCCTTGGCCAAGCCAGACAACCCGGTATCACCACGCAGAGGGCACGGCATGGCGGCAGGCGCATCGAAGCAGTCGGAAGCCGTCGCGGCAAGCGCGATCGGCGTGCGCCCGGCCACCGCCCGCGAGCGCATCGACGAGACCGCCTACGAACTCTTTTCACGGCGCGGCGTGCGTGCCGTCGGTGTTGATGAAGTCGTCGCGCGATCCGGCGTCGCGAAGATGACGCTGTACCGCCACTACCCCTCCAAGAACCACCTCGTGCTGGCCTTCCTGCGGCGCCGCGAGGAGTTGTGGACACGCGGCTGGCTGCAGGCCGACGTGGAGCGCCGCGGCGGCCCGCCGGGCGAGCGCCTGCTGGCGATCTTCGAGGTGTTCGACAAGTGGTTCAGGCGTTCGGATTTCGAAGGCTGCTCGTTCATCAACATCCTGCTGGAAATCGACGACCCGACACATCCGGTGCGGCTCGCCACCGTCGCCCATCTGGCCACGATCCGCGCCTTCCTGCGGCAATTGGCCACCGAGGCGGGCGTTGCCGATCCGGATGGCCTGGCGCGGCAGTGGCACATCCTGATGAAGGGCTCCATCGTCGCCGCCGGTGAAGGCGATACCGAGGCCGCGCTGCGTGCGCGCGAGCTCGGGCGGCTGTTGCTGCAACACGCCGGTGTCGGCACGACTGCGGCAGAACCGCATGCGCGCGGGCGCGTCGGCGAACCCGGACCCGCGCGCAAGAACCGGCTCCGCCAGGGAGGCAACACATGATCCCGAACGAGCAAGCCGCAGCCGTCGATTCCGATCCGCAGCGCGAGGCTTCGATCGATGAGCTGATGCGCATGAACCATGCATTCCAGTCGCGTGTGTGCGAACTCACGGCCACGAACGACGGACTGCGCAGCCAGATGGCACGCGACGCGCGCAGGCTGCAGACCATCATGTCCGAGCTGGCGCTGGCTGCCGAGCGTGTGGGTGACAGGCCACTGGCGGGGGTCATCCGCGCCGTGGCCGCAGCGCCCTCGGATCTCTCGTCCGTTGCTGCCTGCGGGCGTGGCGAAGCGAAAGGCTGCGCGCTGCACGGTGAGCAGGGTTGCGCGCATTGCCGTGCGCTCGGCCCCGTGCAGCGCCTCATCAGCGCGCGCGAGCGCGAGGTGCTCCGGCTGCTGACCGAAGGCAGCCGTTCGCCCTGCATTGCCGCCCATCTGGGCATCAGCATCGCAACAGTCGAAGTTCACCGGCGCAACATCATGCGCAAGCTGAACCTGCACAGCGTGGCCGCGCTGACGAAGTACGCAGTGCGCGAGGGCCTGACGGCGTTCTGACCGGCCCACGCGGGCACACCTCACGCCCGAACTGGGCAATCCAAGGCGACTTTCGGACCGGGTGCGGGAAGACACCCGGCGGCAGCGCGGTGGTCGCCTCTTAGAATTTCTCGCACTTTGTTACAAAACGCGAGCCGCACCTGATCGCCCTGCCTTCCATGCCGGCCCTCGCGCCCGCGCACGATCAGCGCCGCCTCGGCTGGGTGGCGCTGCTGTGCGTGGGCCAAGTGCTGCTGTGGGGCCTGGTGGTCGGGCTGAACTACGGCGCCCCCGAGGTCGACAGCGCCGAGCAATTTGTCTGGGCGTTCTCACTGGAGAGCGGCTACTGGAAACACCCGCCGCTGCCCTCGTGGATCATGCACGCGCTGATCCAGGCGTTCGGGCCTTCGCTGCTGCTGCCCTTCATCGCCACGCAGACCTGCATCGTGATCGCGCTGGCGCTCACCTGGCGGCTCGGAAACGAGTTCATGTCGCCCACCCGCTCGCTGATCGCGATGGCGCTGACCTCGCTCGTCACCTACCACAACATCGGCGGTGACAGCTTCAACCACAACACCGTGCTGCTGCCGTTCCAGGCGGCGTCGCTGCTGCTTTTCTATCTGGCAACCCGGCACCAGACCTGGCACCTGTGGGCGCTGACGGGCCTGTTCGCCGGGCTGGCGATGCTCGTCAAATACGTCGCGCTGTTCCCGCTGGCCGGGCTGTTGCTGTACTTCGCGCTCGACCGCCGCCTGCACACGCGGCGCGCGCTGCTCGGCCTGCTGCTGGCCGTTGCTGTCTTCACGCTGGTGCTGGTGCCGCACGTGCTGTGGTTGCAGGCCACCAACTTCCTGCCGTTCCGTTATGCGCGCGAGGTGACGCGCGAACTGCCCGGTGTGCTCGCCACTTTTCAAAGCCTGGCCGGTTTCGTGTTCACGCAGCTGACGAGGCTGCTGCCCTTCTTCGTCGGGCTGGCGCTGGTGATGCTGCCCGGGCGCACGCCGGCACGCACTGCGGGCAGGCTCCCGCCGCTCGCCCCCGGCGACCGCCTGTTCGTCTGGACCGCAGCGTGCACGCCGCTGCTGGTCACGATGGGCATCGGCGTGTTCAGCGAAACGGCCTTGCAGGCGCGCTGGGGCACGAATGCGTTCCTGCTGACAGGCCTGCTCGCGATGACGCTGCTGCGCCGGCCCGACAGCCCGGCCATGTTCAAGCGCTGCCTGCAGGCGGTGATCGTGATGCAGGTGGTCCTGTGCGTTGCACAAACGCTCGGCAAGACCGTGCTGGCTGACCGTTTCGAGCGCCGCACCCGTGCCAACTTTCCCGGGGCCCTGCTGGCGCAAAAAGCGCAGCAGACCTGGGCCGCGCACACCAGTTCGCCGTTGCGGCTGGTGGTGTCGGACATCTGGCTCGGCGGCAACCTCATCGCCAACAGCAGGCAGCGCCTGGCGGTGCTGATCGATGGACACCACTTCAAGTCGCCGTGGGTGAGGGACAAGGCGGTCGAGGGCTGCGGTGCCCTGATCCTCGACGACACCACCGCCGACAGTGCCGGCCACGCCGCGCCCATCCCCGCACTCGACGCCCTGATGGCGCGCGCCGAATTCACCGGCACCTGGACGCTGCCCTGGGCGCGTCCCAAGTTGCACGCCGACTC
>JANNEI010000168.1:0-3556 GCA_031378565.1 Burkholderiales bacterium | reverse complement strand
TTGTCCAAGTTCTTCCCGCCCGGCGTGAAGGCGTCGATCCCCTACGACAGCTCGCGCTTCGTCGACATCTCGATCCGCCAGGTGGTCGAAACCCTGCTCGAAGCCGTGGTGCTCGTCTTCCTGGTGATGTTCCTGTTTTTGCAGAACTTCCGCTACACCATCATCCCGACCATCGTGGTGCCGGTCACGCTGATGGGCACGTTCGCGGTGCTGCTGGCGCTGGGTTTTTCCATCAACGTGCTGACCATGTTCGGCATGGTGCTGGTGATCGGCATCGTGGTCGACGACGCCATCGTGGTGGTGGAAAACGTCGAACGCATCATGAGCGAGGAAGGCCTCTCGCCGCTGCTCGCCACGCGCAAGGCGATGGGGCAGATCTCGGGTGCCATCGTCGGCGTCACCGTGGTGCTGGTGTCGGTGTTCGTGCCGCTGGCTTTCTTCGGCGGCTCGGTCGGCAACATCTACCGCCAGTTCTCGGCGGTGATGGTCACCTCGATCCTGTTCTCGGCCTTCCTCGCGCTGTCGCTCACGCCCGCGCTGTGCGCCAGCCTGCTCAAGCCGGTGGAGGCGGGACACCACCACGCCAAGACCGGCTTCTTCGGCTGGTTCAACCGCGGCTTCGCGCGCACCGCCAAGACGTATGAAAGCTGGGTCGCGCGGATGCTGAAACGGGCGGCGCGTTACCTCGTCATCTACGTCGCCATCATCGGCGCGGTGTGGTTGCTGTTCGCGCGCCTGCCCACTTCATTCTTGCCGGCCGAAGACCAGGGCTACATGATCGTCAACGTGCAATTGCCGCCGGGGGCCACGCAGAACCGCACGCTCGACGTGATGCGCCAGGTCGAAGGCTTCATGCTGAAGCAGCCCGAGGTGCAGAGCATGGTCAGCGTGCTGGGCTTCAGCTTTTCGGGCACCGGGCAAAACGCCGCGCTGGCGTTCGTGACGCTGAAGGACTGGGGCGAACGCGCCGGTGCCGAGCATTCGGCGCAGGCCGTGGCCGGGCGCGCCTTCGGTGCGCTGATGCGGGTGCGCGACGCGTTCATCTTCCCGCTCAGCCCGCCGCCGATTCCGGAACTGGGCTCCGCCTCGGGTTTCAACTTCCGCCTGCAAGACCGCGGCGGCCTGGGGCACGACGCCTTGCTCGCCGCGCGCAACCAGATGCTCGGCATGGCCGGCCAAAGCAAGCTGCTCGCCAACATCCGCCCCGACGGCCTGGAAGACGCGCCGCAGTTGCAGCTCGACATCGACCGCGACAAGGCGAACGCGCTTGGTGTGTCGTTCGATGCCATCAACAGCGTGCTGTCAACCGCGCTGGGGTCGAGCTATGTCAACGACTTTCCGAACGCGGGGCGGCTGCAGCGCGTGGTGGTGCAGGCCGACGCGCCCACGCGCATGCAGCCCGACGACCTGCTGCGCATCAACGCGCTCAACAGCAAGGGGCAGACGGTGCCGCTGTCGGCGTTCGCGACCACGCGCTGGGTCAGCGGTCCGATGCAGACCGTGCGCTACAACGGCTATTCGACGATGCGCATTTCAGGTGAGGCCGCGCCCGGCCGCAGCAGCGGCGAGGCGTTGACCGAGATGGAATCGCTGGCCGCCAAGCTGCCGCCCGGCTTCGGCTTCGAGTGGACCGGCCAGTCGCGCGAAGAGCGCCTGGCCGGCGCGCAGGCCTTCATCCTGTTCGGCTTCGCGCTGCTGGCCGTATTTTTGGCATTGGCGGCGCTGTACGAAAGCTGGACGATTCCGCTGGCCGTCATTCTGGTGGTGCCGCTGGGCGTGATGGGCGTGCTGATCGGGGCCAACCTGCGCGGCCTCGCGAACGACGTTTACTTCAACGTCGGCCTCATCACCATCATCGGCCTGTCGGCGAAAAACGCGGTGCTGATCATCGAGTTCGCGAAGGATCTGCAGGCCCAGGGCAAGAGCGTGGTCGAGGCGGTGCTGGCCGCCGCGCACCTGCGGTTCCGGCCCATCCTGATGACTTCGCTGGCGTTCATCCTGGGCGTGTTGCCACTGGTCGTGGCCAGCGGCGCGGGCTCGGCGGGCCAACGCGCCATCGGCACCGGCGTGATGGCCGGCATGATCGCTGCCACCGCGCTCGGCGTGTTCTTCGTGCCCATCTTCTTCGTGGTGGTGCGGCAACTTTTCAAGAGCAAGCCGAGCCCTGCGCAAAACCCCGCACCCACCCAGGAGACGGCCCATGAATAAGCGATTCATCGCATCGCTGGGGGGCGTGGCGGTGGCCTTGGGCGTGGCCGGCTGCACCTCGATGATCCCGCGCTACGAGCGGCCCGCCGCGCCGGTGCCGGCCGCCTTTGCGGGCGATGCCGGCACCGTCTCGGCGACCACCGCCGCCAGCGACATCGACTGGCAAAGCTTCTTCACCGACGACCGCTTGAAGCGCCTGATCGCCATCGCCTTGCAGAACAACCGCGACCTGCGGGTGGCGGTGCTCAACATCGAGCAAGTGCTCGCGCAGTACCAGGTGCGGCGTGCCGACGAGTTGCCCACCTTGAACGCGGGGGCCAGCGCGTCGCGCCAGCCGAAGTCGGGCGGCGGCATCTCCAGCACCTACACCGCAGGGCTGCTGGTCACCGGCTACGAGCTCGACTTCTTCGGCCGCGTGCGCAGCTTGAGCGAGGCTGCGCTGGCACAAGTGCTGGGCACGCAGGAAGCGCGCAAGACGGTGCAGATCAGCCTGGTTGCGGCGGTCGCCAACACCTACCTGAGCCTGCTGGCCGACGACGAACTGCTGGCCGTCACGCAGCAGGCCGTGGTCACGCGCGAAGAGTCGCTGCGACTGAGCAAGCTGCGCTTCGACAACGGCGCGTCGTCGGAGCTGGACTACCGGCAAGCCGAGTCGCTGCTGGAAGGCGCGCGGGTGTCGCTGGCGCAGTTGACGCGCCAACGTGCACTGGACGAGAACGCGCTGGTGCTGCTGCTCGGCGGCCCGCTGCCATCCGACCTGCCGCCGGCCACCGCCTTCGCCGCCCGTGCCGCCGGCCCCGACCTGCCCGCCGGCCTGCCGTCCGAGGTGCTGGCGCGCCGGCCCGACGTGCGCCAGGCCGAGCAGACGCTGATTGCCGCCAACGCCAACATCGGTGCCGCCCGCGCCGCCTTCTTCCCGCGCATCACCCTGACCGGCAGCGCCGGCCTGGCCAGCAGCGAGTTGTCGGGCCTGTTCAAGAGCGGCGCATTCGGTTGGACCTTTGCGCCGCAACTGCTGCTGCCCATCTTCGACGCCGGCCGCAACCAGGCCAATCTCGACGTGGCCCAGGTCAGCCGCGACATCGCCGTGGCGCAGTACGAAAAAGCCGTGCAGAGCGCCTTCCGCGAAGTGGCGGATGCCCTCGCCGGCCGCGCCACGCTGGGCGAACAGCTGCGCGCCCAGCTGGCACAAGCCAACGCCGAAGCGGTGCGCTTCAAGCTGGCCGACCTGCGCTACCGCAACGGCGCGTCCAGCTACCTCGATGTGCTCGACGCCCAGCGCTCCCTGCTCGCCGCGCAGCAGGCGGTGGTGCAGGTTCAGGCCGCTCAGGTGCAGAACCAGGTGGCG
>JANNEI010000157.1:0-2696 GCA_031378565.1 Burkholderiales bacterium | reverse complement strand
CCGGTCGCGTTCGCCACCTTGCTGGCCAGCACCCAGTGCTCTCGGTCGGCCTGGATCAGCCGGCCGGTGATGCGCTCGGACTCGCCGCCCGCATACATGTTGGCCGTGTCGATGGCGTTCACGCCCGCTTCGCGCGCGCTGTCCACAATGCGCGCCGCTTCGAGCTCGTCGGTGCGGTCGCCGAACATCATCGTGCCCAGCCACAACGGCGAGACTTTCAAACCGCTGGCACCCAGGGAATGGTGGTTCATGGTTCAGGCTTTCTTTCGGGCATCAAACATGCGGTCACGCTTCATGTGGCAGTCTACGGGCACCGGCGTGGTGCCAGAGCGCCCTGCCGTGTCCATCGAACCGAGTCGTGCGGGCTGCGCAAGCCGTTGTTTGGCACCGGTGCCCGTTCACGAATCCACAATAAGGAAATTGCATGTCAGCGTTGAAAAACGTCTTGGCCGGAGCCGCCGTTTTGCGTGACAGCCATGCCGGCGGGGCCGCCGTGTGGGTGCTGCCCGCGGTGCTCGCAGGCACGCTGCTGATCGCCGCCTGCGACTCCAGGCCGGGTGCCGCTGCGGCACCTGCCAGCGGCCCGCCGGCAGGCGGTCCGCCGCCGGCGGAGGTCGGCGTGGTGATCGCGACGCCGCGCTCCGTCGGGCTGACGACCGAACTGCCGGGGCGCCTGGAAGCCTCGCGCGTGGCGCAGGTGCGCGCCCGCGCCGCCGGCATCGTGCAAAAGCGCCTGTTCCGTGAAGGCAGCGACGTGAGAGCCGGGCAGGCGCTGTTCCAGATCGACGCTGCCCCCTACCAGGCCGCGTCGGCCAGTGCGCAGGCTGCGCTGGCGCGTGCCCAGGCCAACCTGACGCAGGCGGCTGCACAGGCCGAACGCTACAAGCCGCTGCTGGAGGCCAACGCCATCAGCAAGCAGGACTTCGTCAACGCAGTGGCGGTGCAAAAGCAGGCCGAGGCCGACGTGGCGTCGGGCAAGGCCGCGGTGCGGGTGGCGCAGATCAACCTCGGCTACGCGTCGGTCACCTCGCCCATCGCAGGGCGCATCGGCCGTTCGCTGGTCACCGAGGGCGCGCTGGTCGGCCAGGGCGAAGCCACGCCGCTGGCGGTGGTGCAGCAGGTCAACCCGATGTACGTGAACTTCACCCAGTCGACGACCGAGGTGCTGCGCCTGCGCAAGGCGCTGGACAGCGGCAAGCTCTCACGTGCGCCCGGCGCGCAGGCGGCCAGCGTGCGCGTGGTGCTCGAAGACGGCACCGAATACGGCCAGCCCGGCAAGCTGCTGTTCAGTGACCTGACGGTGGACGCGACCTCGGGCCAGATCACCTTGCGCGCCGAGTTGCCCAACCCCGACGGCGTGCTGCTGCCCGGCATGTACGTGCGCGTGCGCATCGAACAGGCGCAGGTCAGCGAAGGCATCGTGCTGCCGCAGCAGGCCGTCACGCGCAACTCGCAGGGCGACAGCGTGATGGTGGTCGGGGCCGACGGCAAGGTGTCGCCGCGGCCGGTCAAGGTGGGCACGGCGCAAGGCGGCCAGTGGGTGGTGCTGGAGGGGCTGAAGACGGGTGAACAGGTGATGGTCGACGGCTTCCAGAAACTGCGCGGGCCGGCCCCGGTGAAGGCCGTGCCGTGGCAGCCTGCGGCGTCGGCGGCGGCGGCGGCAGCACGCAATGGAGCGGCCCCTGCGATGGCGGCTTCCGCCCCCGCACCGGCTGCGCCGGCAGCGTCGGCCGCTTCGGCTCGCTAGGAAAGCCACCCACCATGGCGCAGTTCTTCATCGACCGCCCGATCTTCGCGTGGGTCATCGCGCTGTTCATCCTGGTGATGGGCGGTGTGGCGATCACCCAGCTGCCGGTAGCGCAGTACCCACCGGTCGCGCCGCCCTCCATCGTCATCTCGACCGGCTACCCCGGCGCGTCGGCGCAGACACTGGAAGACAGCGTCATCAGCGTCATCGAACGCGAGATGAACGGCTCGCCCGGCCTGATCTACATGGAGTCGATCAGCCAGGCCGACGGCACCGGATCGATCACGCTGAGTTTCCAGCCCGGCACCAACCCCGACCTGGCGCAGGTGGACGTGCAAAACCGCCTCGGCCGGGCCACGCCGCGCCTGCCTGCCGCGGTGGTGCAGCAGGGTGTGCGGGTGGACAAGTCACGCGCGAACTTTTTGCTGTTCGCCATTTTGTCCAGCGACAACCCGGCGCTCGACCCGGTGGCCCTGGGCGACTATGCGTCGCGCAATGTGCTGCCCGAGTTGCAGCGCGTGCCGGGTGTCGGCCAGGCGCAATTGTTCGGCACCGAGCGCGCAATGCGCATCTGGATCGACCCGGCAAAGCTGGCGGGCTTCAACCTGTCGTCGGTCGACGTCACCGCCGCCATCCGCGCGCAGAACGCGCAGGTGTCGTCGGGCACCATCGGCGACCTGCCCAACGTGGCCGGCCAGGGCATCTTTGCCACCGTCGTCGTGACCGGCCAGCTCAGCTCGACTGAGCAGTTCGGCAACGTGGTGCTGCGCGCCAATGCCGACGGTTCCACGGTGCGCCTGAAGGACGTGGCGCGCATCGAGCTGGGCGCGCAGGGCTACGGCACGCGCGCACGGCTGAATGGCAACCCGTCCACCGGCATCGGCGTGCAACTGTCACCCACCGGCAATGCGCTGGCCACGGCCAAGGCGGTGCGCCAGCGGGTCGACGA
>JANNEI010000123.1:0-2179 GCA_031378565.1 Burkholderiales bacterium | reverse complement strand
TCGGTGCAGTCGAGCACCGTGCCCGCATGCACGAAGCCTGCCCCGTTGAACAGCACGTCGACCGGGCCGTGCGCAGCGGCTGCGGCCTGAATGGCGGCAGGCTCGGTCACGTCGAGCGACTGCGTGGTACATGCGCACTCGGCCTGCAGCGATTCGAGCAGGACCGGGTTGATGTCGGTGGCGATCACGCGCGCGCCTTCGCGCACGAAGGCCAGCGCCACCGCGCGGCCGATGCCCTGGCCGGCGGCGGTGAGGAAGGCGGTTTTTCCGTTCAATCTTCGGTTCATTTCAGTCTTTCATCGAGCGATCACACAAGCGACAGATCTCGGCTGCGCAACCACCCTCACCCCAACCCTCTCCCGCCAGCGGGCGAGGGGGCAGGAAAGGCTCCCTCTCCACGGTAATCGGGGGAGAGGGTTGGGGTGAGGGGGCGCAGCCGGAAATCATCGTCAACCAGGTCAGCCAATCAATTGCACCTTGGTGCTGCGCGTGCGGTCGAGCGCCAGGTCGAACGCTTCGCGCGCCTGAGCCAGCGGCAACTGCGCGCTGATCAGCGGGCGCACGTCGACACGGCGCGTGCGAATGGCCTGCACCGCCCAGTCGAATTCGAGGTGGGCGCGAAAGCAGCCCCGGTAGTCCAGCTCGCGCGCCATCAGGCTGTTGGCCGGGAACGAGACCTCGGGCGGCAGCGTGCCGACCTGAATGATCCGCCCGCCGCGCTTCGTCGCCGTCAGGCAGGTGGCCAGCGCGGCCGGGCTGCCGGCGGCTTCGATGGACACATCGGCGATGTCGGCGAAGGTGCTCGCCGCCACCTGGTCGCTGCGGATGGTGCGGTCTGCCCCCACCTTGCGTGCCATCGCCAGCGCGCGGTCGTTGATGTCGCAGCAGATCACCTGGGCCGCGCCGGCCAGCCGCGCCGCCATCACGCTCATGCAGCCGATGGTGCCGCCGCCAGTGACCAGTACCGTTTCACCCAGCAGCGGGCCGGCGCGCTGCACCGCGTGCAGGCCGATCGACAACGGCTCGGCGCAGGCGATTTCGCCGAGCGAAATTTCGGCCTCGGTGATCGGCGTGAGCTGGGCCTCGCCCATCACGAAGCGCTCGCGGAACATGCCCTGCGCATGCGGAAACACGCTGGCGCTGCCGAGGAAGAACATGCTGCGGCACAGGTTGCCGCGCCCGCCCCGGCAATAGTCGCAGTGGCCGCAAGGATGCGATGGGTTGATCGCCACTTTCTGCCCCGGCGCCACGCGCGTGACCGCCGGGCCCACGCTGTCGACGATGCCCGACGCCTCGTGCCCCGGCACCAGCGGCTCGCGCACTTCGAACGCACCCACGCGCCCGTGCTGGTAGTAGTGCAGGTCGGACCCGCAGATGCCGCCCGCGCCCAGGCGCAGCAGCACGTCGTGCGGGCCGAGCGGCGGCGGGGTTTCGTCTTGCAGTCGCAGGTCGTGTGCGCCGTGAATCAGGCAGGCGATGGACATCGAATGTCTCCGTCGAAATTTCAGCGCGGGATGATGCGCGCGCCGGTCAACTGCTCTTGCGCTTCGACCAGCGAGGGCACGTACTTTTTGCCGTGGCCGAGCGCACTCGCCAGCGTCAGCGACTGGTGCACCGCCTCGCCCATCAGGCTGGGAATCGCCAGCGATTCGGCCACGTGGGTGTAGTAGCGAATGTCCTTGCGCGCGTTGTCGAGTTCGAACTTCAGCCCGCTCAGATCGCCCGAAAGCGTCTTCGCCATGGCCTGGAAGATGCCCGAATTGGCGCCGCCGGCCGACACCACGTCGACCAGCCCTTTCAGCGCAATGCCGGAGCGCTGCCCGACCGCGAAGGCCTCGGCGGTGGCGGTGCAGATGGCCTGCGCGATGAAGTTGTTCAGCAGCTTGACGATGTGCCCGGCGCCCGACCCGCCGACATGAAACACGTTCTCGGCGAAGCAGCGCAGCAGCGGCTCCAGCCGCGCGAACACGGCGTCGTCGGCCCCCACCATCACGTTCAGTTTGCCGGCCTCGGCCTCGACCGGCGTGCGCGTCAGCGGCGCATCGACGAAGGTGACGCCGGCCGCTGCGCAGCGCTCGCGCAGGCGCGCGGTGGAATCGGGCTCACTGGTCGAACAGTCGACGATGACCCCGCCCGGCCGTGACCCGGCCAGCAGGCCCTGATCGCCGAGCACGACGGC
>JANNEI010000118.1:0-3068 GCA_031378565.1 Burkholderiales bacterium | reverse complement strand
CAGGTCGGTCAGCAGCGGCCCGCTGCCCTTGTACGGAATGTGCAGCGCATCGACCTTGGCCTGCAGCTTGAACATTTCCAGCGCCAGGTGCTGCGCCGAACCTGCCCCTGCCGAGCCGAAGCTGACCTGCCCCGGCTTGGCCTTGCACAGTGCCACGATGTCCTTCACCGTCAGCGCGGGCTGCGCCGGGTTGGCGATCAGCAGGTTGGGCGTGACGCCGACCAGCACGATGGGCACGAAGTCGCGTCCGACGACGTAGTTGAGCTTGGGCTGCAGGCTGGGTGCCAGCGCATGGCTGTTGATGTGCGCCATCAACAGCACGCTGCCGTCGCTGGGCTGTTGCGCCACGTAGTCGGCCGCCAGCACACCGGCCACGCCGGCCTTGTTCTCGATCAGCACCTGCTGGCCCCACATCAGGCTCAGCTTCTGGCCCACCACGCGGGCCAGCGCGTCGGTGCCGCCGCCCGGCGGAAAGCCCACGATGATGCGCACCGGGCCGCTGGGCCAGGCGGGCTGCGCGAAGACGCTTGGCGCGCCGAGGGCGGCTGCGCCGGCTGCGGCTTTCAGGATCGAGCGTCGTTGCATGTTCAGTCTCCAGTTCATTGCGCCTGCGGGGTTGCCGCGAAGAATTCCATTGCCGCCAGGACGCCGCTGCCGGCCAGCGGAATGCCGCTCAACTTGAGTCCCATCTCGACGCCCGACAGCGCGGCCATCAAGGTCAGGTCGTTGCAGTCGCCGAGGTGGCCGATGCGGAACATGCGGCCCTTCAATTGGCCCAGGCCGGTGCCCAGCGACAGGTCGAATCGCTGGTGGATGAGTTGCCGCACTGCGTCGGCATCGACACCTTTCGGTGTGACCACGCCGGTGAGTACCGGCGAGTACACGGCGGCGTCAGCGCACTGGATCGGCAGGCCCCAGGCGCGCACCGCGGTGCGCACACCCTCGGCCCAGCGCCGGTGGCGTGCAAACACGGCAGGCAGACCCTGGCCCAGCAGCATGTCGAGCGACTCGCTCAACGCGTACAGCAAATTGGTGTTCGGCGTGTACGGCCAGTAGCCCGTGCGGTTCATCTCGACGATCTCGTCCCAGGCCCAGAACGCCTTCGGCAACGTGGCCGCCTTGCTGGCAGCCAAGGCCTTCGGCGACAGCGCGTTGAAGCTGATGCCCGGCGGCAGCATCAGGCCCTTCTGCGAGCCGCTGATGGCCACGTCGACTCCCCATTCGTCATGCCGGTAGTCGGCGCTGGCCAGGCCGGAAATGGTGTCGACCAGCAACAGCGCCGGGTGGCGGGCAGCGTCGATGGCGCGCCGCACGGCGGCGATGGCGGAGGTGACGCCGGTGGAGGTTTCGTTGTGCACCACGCAGACCGCCTTGATGGCGTGCGCCGGGTCGTCACGCAGTCGCTGCTCGATCAGGTCGGCCTGCACGCCGCGCCGCCAACCCAGCGGCAGACCGGTGCTGTCGTCGATGCCCTCGACACGCAGGAACTCGGGCTTCAGGCCCAGGCGCAGCGCCATCTTCTGCCACAGCGTGGCGAAGTGGCCGGTCTCGAACATCAGCACCCGGTCGCCTGGGCTCATCACGTTGACCAACGCAGCTTCCCAGGCGCCGGTGCCCGACGCGGGGTAGATCACCACAGGATGCTGCGTCTGGAAAACCTGCTGCAAACCCGCCAGCACCGTCAGGCCCAGTGCCGCGAACTCGGGGCCTCGGTGGTCGATGGTGGGCAGGCTCAGGGCCCGGAGGATGCGGTCGGGCACCGGGCTGGGGCCGGGAATCTGCAGGAAGTGGCGGCCGCTGGGATGCTGGTTGAGCGCGATCATCGAAGCTCCTTGCGAAGGCACCAGTTTTGCATACAAAATTTAATTGTCAATCGAATTGGCCCGTATCATCCCGATCCTCATCCTTCGAACTGAATGCAATCAGCAATTCCCGTGGCCGACATTCTTTCCATCCCACGCACAGTGCTGCACCAGCAGGTCGGCAGCCGCCTGCGCCAGTTGATCGTCGAAGGCCACATCGCGCCGGGTGCCAAATTGAACGAGCGCGCACTCTGCGAGCAGCTGCACATCTCGCGCACGCCGCTGCGCGAGGCCATCAAGATGCTGGCCGCCGAAGGCCTGGTGGCACTGCTGCCGAACCGCGGCGCGGTGGCGGCGCAGCTGTCGGCGCAGGATGTGGAGCACACCTTCGAGGTGATCGCCGGGCTGGAAGGCCAGTCGGGTGAACTGGCGGCGCAACGCATCACCGCGGCCGACCTGGCCGAGATTCGCGCGCTGCACTTCGAGATGCGCGCCGCCCACGCGCGCAGCGACCTGCCCACCTATTACCGGCTCAACGCGCTGATCCACAACCACATCAATGCGGCGGCGCGCAACCCGGTGCTGACGCAAACCTACCTGACGGTCAACGCGCGGCTGCAGGCACTGCGCTTTCGCTCCAACTTCGACACCGCCAAGTGGAGGCGGGCGCTGAAGGAGCACGACAAGATGCTGGCGCTGCTGACCGCGCGCGACGCCGTCGGCCTGCGCGCGATGCTGGTCACGCACCTGGAGCACAAGCGCGACGTGGTGCTGGCGCTGATGCGCAAAGGCCAGCTCGGTGATGCGTCGGGGGTCGCGGCTTGATGCGTCCTCCTGCTGCCGACACCGACCTTGCGCGCCGCCTGCGTGCCCACACGCAAGGCGAGGTGCTGTTCGACGCCGCCTCGCGTGGCCGCTACGCCACCGACGCGTCGATCTACCAAGTGATGCCGACGGGCGTGTTCGTGCCGACCACCCCGCAAGACGTGGCCACCGCCATCGCCATCGCGCGCGAGCTGCATGCGCCGGTGCTAGCGCGCGGCGGCGGCACCTCGCAGTGCGGCCAGACCACCGGCGCCGCGCTGGTGATCGACGCCAGCAAGCACCTGCGAAAGCTGCTGGCCTTCGACAAGGAAGCAATGACCGCCGAGGTCGAGCCCGGCCTGGTGCTGGACCACTTGAACGCGGTACTGAAACCGCACGGCCTGTGGTTTCCGGTCGATGTGTCGACCAGCGCGCAAGCCACGCTGGGCGGCATGGCCGGCA
>JANNEI010000099.1:0-7257 GCA_031378565.1 Burkholderiales bacterium | reverse complement strand
GATGCCCAGCGTCATGTGGCGCGATTCGTCCGACTGGGCCGAGAAGCCGAAGGTGACGGTGGACATGTCGCCGTTGTGCGCCGCACCCGACATGAAGGGCACGAACAACAGGTTGGTCAGCACGTATTCGAACGAGAAGCTGATGGCCGTCAGGAACTCGAACGGGCCGGAGCTCATCGCGTCTTCGAAGAACGACTTCGGCACCGACAGGTACCAGACCCGGTCGAACCAGTGGTTCGAGTGATGCATGCCGTTGAAGTACTTGTTGTAGTGAGAGAGCGCGTGGGTCTCGGTCTGGTAGTGGCGCAGCTCGTCCACCGACTGCAGCTGGCACGCCACGCGCGCACCCTCGCCGCTGAAGTGACGCCCCACATGCGCGAAGCCGCGGTGCGCGCAGTATTCGAGCGGCGTCACGCCTTGAATGAACAGCTTCAGCGCGTTCACGTAGCGCGCATCGCTGATGCCGAGCTGGCCGTTGTTCTGCGCAAACGCGTCGATCACCGCGTAGAGCTTCTTTTCCTTCTCGCCCTGGTACTTCCAGTAGGACTCCATGGTCAGGCGGAACGGGTCTTCCCATTGATCCCAGTCGTGGATCTTGATGCCCTCGTACCGGTCGTACGGGAACACGCGGTCCATCGGCTGATAGGTGGTCTGCCAGCCCAGGCCGCGTGTCATCGCGGCATAGCGGTCTTTGAGACCGAGCTTCCTGGGGGCTACGCGGGCGTCCATGGTCAGTGCCCGCCCGGCCGTCCGAAGGACACTGAGCGCCCCGAGGGCCACAAGATGGCCCGTGCCGAGCCACGGGAGCAGTGAACGAAGTGAGTGTGGGGGCTGTTCATTCAGTGCCTCCAGCTCAGGGTGAACTGGTCGTCGTCTTCATCGATGTAGCCGGTCAGCGTGACGAGGTTGACCTGGATCTGCTGCAAGTCGAAAGAGCGGCCGATGTGCGCTTCAATCGTCTCGCGCTTGATCGTCAGGCGGTCAGGCGCATCGATCTTGACGAGGCCGGGCGAATGCACCGCAGTCGCCGAGGGGTTGTCGGCCAGGATCGCGTCGACGATCGGACGCGAATCCTCGTTGGCCTGGAAAGCAATGAACACGTTGGACATGGAGTTTTCCGATTTCAGCCGAGGAGGCCGGATTTTTTCAAACGCGCATCGAGCGCGGCGCGAATGTCTTGCAGCGCCTGTTGCCCGCCTTCACCAAGCGCCAGCTGGGCCACCGGTGCCAGCGCCACCTGTGCGCGGTCGGTCCAGGCCGTGGCCCAGCTCGCGATGAGCTGGCGGTTCGCATCGGACTCGGCCGCTGCGGTCTTAACGACCGCATCGATCCAGCGCGCGCTCTCGTCGTGCCACTCGGGCATGAAGGCCGTGAGCATGGCCACCGCCGTGCCGCCGCGAAGCGACAGCGAATCGTCGACGAAGCGGCCATAGATCAGCGGATACAGCAAGGCGTCGAGCGCCAGGTTTTGCGCCACGAACAACTCGAACGGGTCTTTCAGCACCAGCGTGTCTTCGACATAGCGGCGCAGCACCTGCCAGGGCGGGTCGTTCAGCCATGCATTGCGACCAGCTTCGAGCACGCCGGGCTCGTCGAGCGCCAGCCCAAGCCGCGTCAGGTACTGTGCAGCGCCCAGATGGTCCAGTGCGTGGAACATGGCCGGCGCGGTAAACGCGGTGCCCCAGCCGTAGGCGCAGATCGAGCAGTTGTTCATGTTGCCGCCCCAGGCCACATGGCGCAGCGGCATCAACACATCGCAGGCCTCGGCGCGCAGCGCGTCGGGCATCTTGGCCACCAGGCCACGCGAGTCGACGAACTGGTAGTTCGCTTCCATCGCGTCCTGCTGACGCGCACGCGTGGTGGTCCAGGTGGCGTAGTAGAACTGGCGCGGGTCGCGCAGCACATACCAGTCGGCCAGCACGACGGCCGAGCGCGAGGCGTCGAACAATTCGTGCTCCGGATCCCCGGTCGGCCGGTAGTGGAAGTTGGTCGCTGGCTGGGCGCCAAGCGTCGCCTCCTGGTAGCGCGAGGCCGGCTTGTCGCCGCCGATGTAGCGTGCCACATGGTCATAGGTGTGGCGCAGCGGCTGGATTTCACGCGCCTGCAGGTCGATCGTCATCGTGTGTGTCCTTGTGCGTTCTGGATGCGTGTGGCGGTTGCTCAGGCGTCGAGTCGCTGCACTTGGTGGGTGACGCAAAACTCATCGAAGGCAGCGCGCGGCATCACCAGATCGACGGCCAGTTCGGGCCAGCCGATCGAGAACTCGAAGGCCACCAGTCCGCCGGCGCGCTCGCCGGTCACACGCACAAACTTGCGTGCAGCGTCGAACGGTGTGTCGTCTTGCGTAGGGGTCGGTTGCTGCATTCGTGAAGCCTCGGTCGCCTGCCATTGCAACGCACAGGACATGCCAACACACGGTCAGCACCGCAATAATCACGATAAATTTAGGGAAAGCCCTTATTTTTGGAAACATGACGGGGCTTTCCCAGCGCGTCCGTTCCCTTCACGGGACTGCTTTCTCTTAAAAACTTATGATTTTATCAACTGCCACCCTCAAAAAATTGACGAATTGCTCACTCAAGAGCCCGGACTGCTTTATGTTGATTGACGACAATCACGACTATCTCGATAATTACAGAAAATGACATCCTGTGCGATTCCGCCGCTTCCGTCCGACGCCGACCTGCGCCGACTGGTCCACTTTTCGTCTGGAGACGGTCGCATCTGGCTGGCCAGCCAGCGCATGCTGCTGGTTCACAGCGCGGCGCTGGGCTCGTTGCGACGCGAGTTGATGGACACCATCGGCCGGCAGCAGACACGCCGCCTGTTGCTGCGCGCCGGCTACGCCTCGGGCGAACGCGACGCGGTGCTGGCGCGCCAGGTGCGACCGCATGCGTCGCTCTTCGATGCCTTTGCCGTCGGCCCGCAACTGCACATGCTCGAAGGCGCGGTGCAGGTCACTCCGCAGCAGTTCGAGCTCGACCTCGATGCGTCGCACTACCAGGGGATCTACCGCTGGGATCATTCGTGGGAGGTCGAGACCCACGTGCGCGCCTTCGGGCCGCAGACCGAGCCCGTGTGCTGGATGCTGCTGGGCTACGCCTCGGGCTACACCAGCGGCTTCTTCGGGCGGCGTGCGCTTTACAAGGAAGTTGCCTGCAGCGCCTGCGGCGGCGACCACTGCCTGATCGAAGGCAGGTTCCAGACCGAATGGCCCGACGGCGACGAGATGGCGCGCGAATACGACGCCGAGTCGATGCTCACGCAGATGGGCGAACTGCAATCGAAGGTCGAAGCCTTGCGCACGCAACTGGAGGCGGCCGACGAGGCCGGACCATTGATCGGCCGCTCACGCGCGTTCGAGGCCACGGTGGAGTTGCTGCGCAAGGCCGGCCCGACGCAGGTCAGCGTGCTGCTGACCGGCGAGACCGGCGTCGGCAAGGAGCGCTTCGCGCGCGCGCTGCACCGCATGAGCCCGCGGGCCGACAAACCTTTCGTCGCCGTCAACTGCGCGGCGCTGCCTGCGGAGCTGATCGAGAGCGAACTGTTCGGCACCGAGAAAGGTGCCTTCACCGGTGCCAACACCGCCCGAGCCGGCCGCTTCGAACGGGCTGACGGCGGCACCCTGCTGCTCGACGAACTCGGCGAGCTGCCGCTGGCCGCGCAGGCCAAGCTGCTGCGGGTGCTGCAGCAGGGCGAGATCGAACGGCTGGGCGCGACGCAGCCGCGCAAGGTCGATGTGCGCGTGATCGCAGCCACCAACGTCGACCTCGAAGCCGCGGTGGCCGCCGGCCGCTTCCGGCGCGACCTGCTGTACCGCCTTAACGTCTACCCGATCCGCATCCCGCCCTTGCGTGAACGGGTCGAGGACATCGAGCTGCTGGCCGACCACATTCTGAAGCGCTTCACCGCATTGCACGCCAAACGTGTGCCCGGCTTCACCGACCGCGCGCTCGACGCGATGCGCCACCATCCGTGGCCCGGCAACGTGCGCGAGCTTGAAAACCTGATCGAACGCGGCGTGATCCTGGCCAGCCCCGGCGAGCCGGTGGACGTGAGCGAACTGTTCCCCAGTCTGCCGGCTGCAGCGGCAACCGTCACCGTCAACGCGGCCGGTCAGCTCGAAAGCGCCCAGTCGCGCAGCAACGGCCTGTTGTTCGACCAGGTGCTGGCCGAGGGCTTCGGCCTGGAGTCGCTGGAGGACGCGCTGATCCAGGAAGCGGTGCAGCGCACCGGCGGCAACCTTGCCGCCGCGGCCCGCACCCTGGGCCTGACGCGACCGCAGTTGTCGTACCGGCTGCAGCGCAGCCGCGAACGGATGGAGACCTGACGCCATGGCCAAGCGATCCTTCCTGGCGCTGGTACCGCACGCACTCGACGAAGTCGGATCGGATGCGGCCGGCGCGCGTACGCTGATCGAGCGCGCCTACTCCGATCTGCGCGACGACATCGTCGAGGGCGCGCTGGCACCCGGCGAGAAGCTGCGCGTCGAACACCTGAAGACGCGCTATGCCGTCGGCGCGGGCACGCTGCGCGAGGCGATCACCCGGCTGGTCAGCGACGCACTGGTGGTGGCAGAAGGGCAGCGAGGATTCCGCGTCGCCGAGATCGCAATCGACGACCTGCTGGACCTGACCGAACTGCGGCTGCACATCGAGATCGACGCGTTGCGTCTTTCGATCCGGGTCGGCGACGATGCCTGGCGCGCGCGCCTGC
This sequence comes from Burkholderiales bacterium, assembly GCA_031378565.1. Taxonomy (GTDB): domain Bacteria; phylum Pseudomonadota; class Gammaproteobacteria; order Burkholderiales; family Burkholderiaceae_C; genus JANYJJ01. The sequence continues at coordinate 2,541 of JANNEI010000099.1, read as the reverse complement.
AGCGCAGCTACGACGAGCTGTCCACGTATGAACAACCGGTGCAGCCGGAACGGCGAAAACCCTGGGAACTGCTCAACACCCGTTTTCACGAGGCGCTGATTTCCGGCCGCGACTCGCCCTGGACGTTGCGCGTGCTGCGCACCCTGGCCCGCCACGGTGAACGCTACCGCAGGTACGCGATCGGTCTGCCCGACAGCGGGCGCGACGTGCACGTCGAGCACCGCGAACTGTTCGAGTTGGCCATGGCCGGCAACGAAGCGCGCGCGGCGCTGGCGCTGGAGGCGCACATCCGGGCCACGCCCGAAATGCTGATCCGCGCGCTGCGTGCGGGCCACGTCCTGTTCGGGATGCGTTGAAACCGGCGGGGCGTGGGCGGGCTTTTCAGTAGGTCCGCCCACCCTTGTACTGAGCGTGTGACTTGCGCGCCAGCGTGGTGCTCTTGGCGATGGCCGCAAACGAACCCGCCGCGTGTGCGTGACAAATCGCCAAACCCAGTGCATCGGCGGCGTCCTTGCCGGGCAGGCCGGGCAGCTTCAGCAGGCGCATCACCATCTCCTGCACCTGCTCCTTGCGTGCCTGGCCATGACCGACGATGGCCTTTTTCATTTGCAGCGCGGTGTACTCGGCGACCGGCAGGTCGTTGAACACCAGCGCCGTCAATGCGGCACCGCGCGCCTGGCCGAGCAGCAGCGTGGACTGCGGATTCACGTTGACGAAGACGATCTCGATGGCCGCACACGTCGGCTGGTAGCGCGTGGTGACTTCACGAACGCCGTCGAAGATGATCTTCAGCCGCGTCGGCAAATGCCCGATGTCCACCGCGCCGGTCTTGATGGTGCCGCTGGCCACGTAGTGCAGCCGCGAGCCTTCGGATTCGATGACGCCGAAGCCGGTGGTCCGCAAGCCGGGGTCGATGCCGAGGATGCGCAAGGCGGTCATGGTCAAAGGCCGAAATACCAGCGCACCGCATGGAAGAACACCGGCGCGGCAAAGCACAGTGGTGCCACCCGGTCCAGCAGGCCGACCGCGCCGGTGACCGACGCCTTGCCGCCCCAGGTGCGCACGCCCGCGTCGCGCTTCAACGCGCGCATCACGAACTCGCCCAGCGTGCCGATGGCACCGGCGATGGCACCCATCACCAAGGCGGCCAGCGGCCCGAAAGGCGTGGCCCAGAACAGCAGCAGCCCGACCACACCGGCGGCCAGCGAACCGCTGCCCCAGGCGCGCCACGAAAACGAACGGCTGATGGCGCGCGCCACCGGGCGGCGGCGCAGACGGCGGCTGGCGGCCTCCTGCACCAGCTGCGCAGTGGCCACCACCACCACCAGGTAGAAAACGAGGAAGGCACCGCGCCCTTTGTACGCCGGCAGATCCAGCAGCAACAGCGCGGGCGCGTGGCTCATGCCGTAGACGCAGACCATGATGCCCCACTGGATTTTTGCGGTGCGCTCCAGAAAGCGGTGCGCGTCGTTGCCGAAGGCGCTGACGACCGGAATGGCGAGGAATACATAGACCGGAATGAACACGGTGAACAGGTCGAAGCGGCGGCCGCCGGCCATCATGAACTGCAGCGGCAGCACGATGAAGAAGGCGAGCAGCAGGCTGCGGTGGTCGCCGCGCCGGGTGTGCGTCAGCGTGATGAATTCGCGCAACGCGATGAACGACAACACGCCGAAGAGCAGCGTCGCGCCGACCGCGCCCGAGGCCCACGCGACCCAGAACAACAGCGCGCCGGCCCACACCGCGCGCAGGTCGCGCTTGAAGCGTTCATGCGCGTCTTGCTGCTCGGTGCTGCGCTCGCTCAGCGTGCGGCTGAAGCCGACGAAGGTGATCAGCAGCAGCACGCCGAACAGGCCGACGAACAGCAGGCCCACCTGCTGGCTGATGCTCAGGTTGCGCAGGGCGTCCATCAGCGGTTGCGCATCGAGCTGCGCACCAAGCTGCGCATCAAGCCACGCATCAGGCGGCCACCCCGGGCGCGTCACCGGACTGCACGTCTCTCAGGGCCACCACGGCCGCGCGGGCACGTTCAAGGAACACGCGCTTGTCTTCACCTTGCAGCAGCTGGATCGGCGCGCCGAAAGTGACCGAGCACAAGATGGGCACCGGCACCACTTCGCCCTTGGGCATCACGCGCTGCACGTTGTCGATCCAGGCAGGGATCAGCTGCACCTCGGGAAACGCTTCGGCCAGGTGGAACAGGCCGGCCTTGAAGGGCTGCGGGTCGCCCTTGTTGCCGCGCGTGCCTTCCGGGAAGATCACCAACGAATCGCCGTTGCGCAGCGCTTCCATCAGCGGCTCCAGCGGGTCTTCGTCGTCGGTTCGCTGTCGGCTCACATAGACCGCGTTGAAAATCTCGCGCGTGATCCAGTGCTTGAGCGGCGACGAGGTCCAGTAGTCGCGCGCCGCGATGGGCCGCGTCTGCGCGCGCAGTTCACGCGGCTGCGCGGCCCAGATCAGCACCCAGTCGAAGTGGCTCTGGTGGTTGGCAAAGTAGATGCGCTGCTCGGCCTTCGGCGGGCAGCCGTACCAATGGCCCTG
>JANNEI010000095.1:0-2398 GCA_031378565.1 Burkholderiales bacterium | reverse complement strand
CGAGCAGATCGTCTGCATCGACGACCAGAACCCGTACTTCCGCATGATCCACGACACCTGGGGCCAACGGCTGCGCCAGGTGTTCGAGTCCATCGACGACCCGCAGTGGGACGGCGGCGATGCGCAGCACCCTTTGCGCGTTGCGTCGCCGCGTTACGAGGCGATGCGCAATATCACGCACCCCGTGTAAAAGATTGTTTGAGAGCATCTGAGAGCCCCCTCCCCCTGCCAGGGGGAGGGTTGGGGTGGGGGTAGCGGCGTTGAACACTGACCTCCCAGTGATGCGTTTCACCCCCATCCCGACCTTCCCCCTTCAAGGGGAAGGAGTAACTTTTCAGCGCCATGCCCGCCATCGTGTTCTCCCACGCCAACGGCTTCCCCGCCGGCACCTACCGCAGCTTGTTCGAGGCCTGGCGCTCGGCCGGCTACAGCGTGCATGCGATCGACAAGTTCGGCCACGACCCGCTGCACCCGCCCAGCAGCAACTGGCCGGGCTTGCGCAACGAACTGATCCAGTTGATCGAGCGCGAATGCGCCGAGCCTGCCTTCCTGGTCGGCCATTCGCTGGGCGGATATGTGAGCGTGCTGGCAGCTGCCAAGCGGCCCGATCTGGTTCGCGGCGTGGTGCTGGTCGATTCGCCGCTGGTGACCGGGCTGCTGGCGCGCGCGCTTCAACTGGCCAAACCCACCGGGATCATCAAACGGTTTTCGCCCGGTCATGTGTCCAAACGCCGACGCCAGCACTGGCCCAGTGCCGACGCCGCGTTCGAGCACTTCGCTGCCAAGCCGGTGTTCGCGCGCTGGCAGCCGGAGGTGCTGCGCGACTACATCGCCTGCGGTCTGGAGCCCGACGCCAAGGGACAGACCCTGGCGTTCCGGCGCGAGATCGAGACCGACATCTACAACACCCTGCCGCATCACCTGGGCCGCTTGCTGCGCGCGCACCCGCTGCAATGTCCGATGGCCTTCATCGGCGGCACCACGTCGGAAGAAGTGCGCCAGGTCGGCATGCGCGCCACCCAGCGGCTGACGTGCGGCCAGGTTTCGTGGATCGAGGGATCGCACCTGTTCCCGTTCGAGAAGCCGGCTGAAACCGCGACCGAGGTGCTGCGCTGGTTGACCCATTTTTCAGCGGCTGGCAGCCTCGCCTGACTGGCGTTCAGCGATTTTTGCGGCGTCGCCCCACGCCTATAATCGCGCTTTACCACCACGGCATTTGTCAAACCAGATGCTGCATGCAATGACCAAGTTTGTCTTTGTCACCGGCGGTGTGGTGTCCTCGCTGGGCAAGGGCATTGCGGCGGCCTCGCTCGCGGCGATTCTTGAGTCGCGCGGCCTCAAGGTCACGCTGATCAAACTCGACCCCTACCTGAACGTCGATCCGGGCACGATGTCGCCGTTCCAGCACGGCGAGGTGTTCGTCACCGACGACGGCGCGGAAACCGATCTCGACCTCGGTCACTACGAACGCTTCATCACCACGCGGATGAAGAAGTCGAACAACTTCACCACCGGCCAGATTTACAAGAGCGTGCTCGAAAAAGAGCGCCGCGGCGACTACCTCGGCAAAACGGTGCAGGTGATCCCGCACGTCACGAATGAGATTCAAGACTTCATCAAGCGTGGCGCGGGCATCGGCAGCGATCACCCGGTCGACGTGGCCATCGTCGAAGTCGGCGGCACGGTGGGCGACATCGAGTCGCTGCCCTTCCTGGAAGCCGCGCGCCAGATGAGCCTGCGCATGGGGCAGAACAACACCGCCTTCGTCCACCTGACCTACGTGCCGTGGATCGCCGCTGCCGGCGAGCTGAAAACCAAGCCGACCCAGCACACCGCGCAGAAGCTGCGCGAGATCGGCATCCAGGCCGACGTGCTGCTGTGCCGCGCCGACCGTGCCATCCCCGACGAAGAACGCGAGAAGATTTCGCTGTTCACCAACGTGCCCGAGTGGGGCGTGATCTCGATGTGGGACGTGGACACGATCTACAAGGTGCCGCGCATGCTGCACGAGCAGGGTCTCGACGGACTGATCTGCGACAAGCTGCGCATCAACACGCCACCCGCCAACCTGAAGCGCTGGGACGCACTGGTGCACGAGGTGGAGCACCCGCAGCGCGAAGTGCGCATCGCGATCAGCGGCAAATACACCGACCTGTCGGATTCCTACAAGTCGCTGAACGAGGCGCTGCGCCACGCCGGCATCCACAACCATGCGCGGGTGAAAATCGAGTATGTCGACTCCGAAACGCTGACCACGGCCAACGTGTCGCAGCTCGAAGGCTTCGACGCCATCCTGGTACCCGGCGGCTTCGGCAAACGCGGCGTCGAAGGCAAAATTCTGACAGCGCAATTCGCCCGCGAACACAAGCTGCCCTACCTCGGCATCTGCCTGGGCATG
>JANNEI010000081.1:0-3249 GCA_031378565.1 Burkholderiales bacterium | reverse complement strand
TGAAGGCGGCGCCCAGCGCCAACCGCGATGAGCCCATGCTGGCCATCATCTGGCCCATGCCCTGATTGCCCATCCCACCCATGCCGCCTTCGTTCTCCATCGGGTCGAACGCCAGGCTCTTCAGGAACACCGTGTCGCCGGCCTGCGCTTGACCCGCGTCGAACAGCACATCGAGGCGCTCGCCCGGGGCCAGGAAGGCTTCGCTCACGGTCTCGGGCCGCTCGATCAAGCCGCCGTCGGTGCCGATGACGCTGAACGGCAGTGACGTGTCGCCCTTGACGAAGGCGAGCCGGTAGATGCGCGCGTTCGATCCGTTGAGCAGCCGCAGCCGGTAGGTGCGCGGCGTGACGCTGTGCACCGCATTCGGTGTCAGGTTGGCCAGCACGATGTCGCCGAGCCAGCCCATCATCGATTCATGGGCGTTGGGCCGGTAGACCAGCGCGCCCTGGGCGTCGAACTGCTTGTCCTGGATGACCAGCGGAAGGTCCGTCACACCCAACTGCAGGTCGAGTGCCTTGGCGAGCTTGCGCTGGTCGTCGTCGTCGACCAGGAAGAAGCTCGCCAGGCCGTTGTAGGCCTGCTTGGCGGTCAGTTCGTGCGCATGCGTGTGGTACCAGTACGTGCCGCCGCGGTTGCGAACGGTGAAGTCGTAGTCGTAGCGCGCGCCCGGCCCGATGGTGTCGCGCGGATGCCCGTCCATCCTGGCGGGCGTGTGCAGGCCGTGCCAGTGGATGATGGTCGGCTCGGTCAGCGCGTTGTCCAGTGTGGCGGCGAAGCGCGCGCCGCTCTGGATGCGCAGGATCGGATTCTGGTAGGCCTGCCCCGCGTGCTCGGTCTGGTACAGCAGGAACGGCGACGGGGCTTGCGATGGGGGTCCCGGCAGCAGCGGAAAACTGGCCGCCGTGGCGCGGATCTTCAGCGGTGCCACAACGTCGAGCACCCCGAACGGCCCGCTGGCCACAGGAATGAAAAGCTTCTGCTGGAAGTTTTCGGCGGCCACCGGATCGAACGGATAGTGGCGAAACGGCCCGCCGCGTGGCGCTTGCGATGCCCGTGTCCCGAAGTACAGCCACGCCGCCCCGCCGGCAGCGGCTGCGGCGACTCCGCCCGCCAGGATGTCGCGTCGTTTCATCACGCCGTTTTCCCCAGCGCCGAGCGCACTCGCTCGAGCCGCTGACGAACTTCATGCGCGACGCTCGCGACCTCGGGGTTGCTGGTCATCTGGAGCACCGCCACCGGGTCCATGAAGCCGACGACGAGGCGGCCCTGCGCGTCCTCGCGCACGACCACGTTGCACGGCAGCAGCAGGCCGATGTCCGGCTCGGCCTCGAGCGCGCGGTGGGCCAGCGGCGGGTTGCAGGCACCCAGGATCCGGTAGGGTCGCCCATCGATGCCGAGCTTGGCCTTCATCGTGGCCTGCACGTCGATCTCGGTGAGGATGCCGAAACCCTCGGTCTTCAGCGCCTCGGTCACAAGTGCGACGCCCTGCGCAAAGGTCTGCGGCGGCAGGATGCAGTAGAAGCCGTAGCCAGAAGCCGGCAACGCGTTGTCGTGGGGGTTGTTCATCACATCCCCTCACCGCTTGGCCGGTGCCTGCGGAAGACGATCGGCCACCATCTCCATCATGGTCTGCATCATGTCCAGGCGCTGCTCCATCATGGTCTGGCGCTCGGCCATGTCGGCCGGCGGACCCTTGCTTCCTGCCATGCCGCTCATGCCTTTCATCATGCCCATTCCGTCCTGCATGGCCTTCATGTGCTCGGCCATCAGCGCGTTGCGATCTTCGGGTGTCTTGGCGGCCATCACCTTGTCGTGCATCTCCTGCATGGCCTTTCGTTGGTTGGCCATCTGAGCCATCTCCGGCGTGGTCTTGCGGGGCATGGATTTCGCGGCGGCGGCAGAGGCGGAACCCGCCGGGTGATGCGCCTTGTGCTGGTCGTGCTGTGCGGCCCAGCTGGGCGCGCTCAAGGCGATGAAAGCGAGGGCGAGGGAGAGCGGGCGAACGAGTTTCATGGGGGACTCCTTGTCGGTGGGCAGAAGGGTGGGCGATGTGATCGGTGCAGGGCAACCGGGCGCAAACAGGGCGTTTGTCTGTCCGTGTTCCGTGCGCGGGCACGGATTCAGGCCGGACGAAAGATGGACGCTGACCGCAGAGCACGAGGGCTCCGGATCTGGCGTCGGGGCGGCTAGAGCGCCAGTCGCGAGTAGCGAACCCTGAACGGCGGTCCGGCGATGGGTATCGCCAAGACTTCCAGTCGGCGAGGTGCCGAGAGGTCAAGCGGTGATTCGGTCCAGAGGGTCGCGACCAGAGGTGCCGGGCCGGGATCGGTGTGCTCGACGTCCGAGGGCGCATTCAGCACCGTGCGCGTGCCGTCGTCTCAGACCTTCAGACACGATTCCTTGGTGCTGTCCGCGTCGTCGTGGTGGGCGCTACCACCCGGATGACCATCCGAATGGGCAGGCACCTGAGTCGTCGCCGCCTCTGGCCCATGCTGCGCCGTGGAAGGCAGTTCGGGCGTCTGCAGCAAGCACGCATTCGCAACCCCTGAAGCCAGTGCGAACAGCCACACCAGCAGCACCACGAAGGCGGTGTGGCGCTTGGTTCGGTTGTGGGCGAAAAACTTCATGTCGGGTGCAAAGGGCTTGGGATCGATGCTAGGTTGTGCCTGCTGCGCACTTGTTGATCTGCGTCAAACCAGAGGCAGCGCGCGGTCAACAAAACGTCCCCGCTGACCTTCCCGTCAGACAGCATCGGCACGGCGACTGCGTGTTCCAGCGAACAGACAGCGTCGCAATCCACTGACACCCTGTTCCGAAGAACTGGCCAGCCCCTTGCAAACTGTATGTTGCCGAAGCACCCAACCTCTGCCCATCGTCTGGGACAATCCGTGAACGCTGTTCTGCCATCACCGCAATCCGGCGCGCCTCGCAGCCCCGTCGACGTGCTCAACAGCGCGTGCTTCTGCTTCAGTCTGGATGAGAAAGCGCTGGCGCGCGCACTCGACTCTGAACTCGGCCAGCCCGGCTTGTCGGCGATGGTTCGCCAGCGTTGTCCGTTCCTGTTCGCGGCAGTGCCCGTGTTCGTCGCCGCGCCGCAGTTGCGTCGCATGGCGCAGGTGATGCAGGCCGTCGAATCGGTGGTGGCGTTGCCGGCGTATCGGGAGCAGGTGCTGGCCGCCGCACCCGCCATCGCACGGCTCGGCACGAGCGGCCCGCTGGGCGTCTTTTTCGGCTACGACTTTCACCTGA
>JANNEI010000077.1:0-7955 GCA_031378565.1 Burkholderiales bacterium | reverse complement strand
CGGCGGCCACGCCAGCTACCTCCGCGTCGTCCAGCAGGTCGATCAGCGGGCCGATGTTGTAGCCGCCCAGCATGGTGCCCAGCAGTTCGGTGGCACGGCTGCGGGAGATCAGCGCACAGACCTCGGTGCCGTGCGCCACGGCGGCGAGGTAGCTGGCCTTGACCATGGCGGCTTCATCCACGCCCGCCGGCACGCGGTGGGTGATCAGATCAACCAGCGTCGCTTCGTCACCGGCCGGCGGTGCCTTCAGCAACTCGATCAGCTCGGCGGTTTGTTTGGCCGACAGCGGCAGCGGCGGAATGCCCAGCGCGGCGCGTTCGGCGGTGTGTTGGCGATAGGTTTGCAGCATGAAAATCTCCGATCAAAAAAGCAGCGTCAGGACGCCTTGGGCACGATGACTTTCAGGCCCTTGAAGTAGTCGCGAAAGAAACCAGCGTCGCGTGTGATGAGGGCGCTGCACTGAAGCAGGGCGTGCGCGCCGACCAGGAAGTCGGGCACGGTGCGCGGCGTGATCGGCGACTTGCCGGCCGCGCGCATGCGCTGGTTGTACTTGCGCTGCATCTCGCCGGAGCGCACTGCGGCGCGCTCGTCCACGGCCAGAAAGCGGATCCCCATGTCTTCCAGCACGTCGAGGATTTCCGAGCCCGAGCCCAAACCTGCGGTGACTTCGCTGAGCACCACGTCGCACACCACCACGGGCCCGTTGGTCAACGCCAGGCGCAACGCGGCTTCGGCAGCATCGGCGCGCGGGTCATCGCCCAGCAGGTCGATCAGCACATTGGTGTCGAGCGCGATCACAGGTCGACCGGATCGCCCGGTGCCCGGCCGCGCAACTCACGCATCACGTCGTCGGTGGTCACGCCCTTGGGCAACTTGAAGCGGCCGCGGGCGCGCGAGATGGCGTCGTCCACGCTCTTGCGCAGCACGATGCGCCCGCCCTCCAGTTCGACCTTCAGCGTGGTGCCCTTGACCAGGCCCAGTGCATCGCGCACGGCCTTGGGCAAGGTGATCTGGCCTCGTTCGGCAACGGTGGCTTCCATCGCGGACTCCTGAAAAGTATGCATGAAGTATACATACTGATTCGTCCGTATTCAAGCGCCCCGCCAGTTTGCCTTTCAGCCGCGCTTGACGCGGCGGGTGGTGTCACTTCAGCATGGAGTTGCCGGCGCTGGCGGTGGTGGCTGCCTTGGCAGCATCCACCGCGACGCGCTGTTCGGTCTGCATGCAGCCGTCGACCATGCGCTGGCCGATCTTGTGATTTATCAGCATCGACTTGACCGGAATCTGCAGCCAGATGACACCGGCCTTCTTGTCTTCCAGGCGGACGGCACCGGTGGTGGTTTCCTCAGGCGCCATCACGTAGTTGACCTTGTTGAAACCGACCTTGAAATGCCCTGGCCGGTCGGCCATGGGCTCGACGCTGACCTGCTGGTTGAATTCGCACTGCGCGTTGCCCGTGAGCACGCGCGAGGCAATTTCCAGCCGGTTCTCGGTGATCGCCTCGACCGTGTCCGTGGCCAGCGCCAGACCCTTGGCTTCGGACTTCAACTGCTGGTGAGGAGTTGCCGGCTTCGGGGCCGGTTTTGCGGCCACCGGTTTGCTCGGCGTCGCGGCGGTCTGCGCGAAGCCGGTGGTGCTGGCCAGACCCATCAGGGCGCAAAGAGTGAAGGACAAACGACGCATGGGGCGGCTCCTGTTGGTTGGGTGTGTCAGCAGGATTGTCGGCCGGAGCCGAAGGGGACTTGACGCACTTCAAGGCGTCTATTGAAACAAATTGCGGCGGCGGCGCACCGCGCTATGAACTCGCCAATCACCGGGCATTCGAAACCGTCAAGTCCCTGAAGATTCAGGTCGGTGCGTGAGCGTGTGCGCAAGTTCACGTGTTTTGCAAATGCGCGAAGCGGCTGGCGCGCCCGACCGGCCCGACGTTGCTGCCACAGGCGCGGCTGCCATCCGTGCCGCAGAAACATTTTCGTACGTGTGCAGCCTGTGCAGAGCATGTTGCCGCGCCTTGCCTCAGACGGCCGGGGTGCCGAAGAAGGCGATGGACACCTCGACCGGCAACGCCTGTCCGGTGCGCCGGGCACGCTCCAGCACGTGCCAGAAGTAGCGGTAGCTGGCGCGGTCGTGCAGCGATTCGCGGTGCTGGATGGGGGCCCACTGCGCGCGCTGGCCGGCGCTGATGATCTCGATCGCCAAATCCACCTCGGCCGCGGTCGGTGCAAAGGCTTCGACGATGGGGACAATCTGGTTCGGGTGAATGCTCCACATGCGGGTGTAGCCCAGCTCGCGACAGGCGCGCGTGGCGGCTTCCTCGATCGCCTGCAGATCGTTGAACTCGGTGACCACGCAGTGCGACGGTGTCTTGCCGTGGCCGTGGCAGGCGGCTGCGATTTCCAGCTTGGCGCGCAGCACCAGCGGATGGCGGAACTGGCCTGACGCGCTCATCGCGCTGGCCGGTATGGCACCGCGATGGGCCGACACGAAATCCATCATCCCGAACGACAGCGACTGCACGCGCGGGTGCGCCGCAATGGCATCAACCTCGCGCAGCGCGCCGTGGGTTTCGATCAGCACGTGCACCGGCAGTTCGCGCGTCAGGCCGTGCGCTTGACAGAGCCTGTCGATCTCGTCGCAGGCGCGAGCCACGTCGGCAAATCCCTGCGGCTTCGGCACCATCAGGTAGGCCAGGCGGTCGCCCGCCCGGCCGATCAGGGTGGCGATATCTTGCGCAAACGAAGCGTGCGTGACCGGATGAACCCGCGCCCCCACGCGGCCGTGCAGGTTGAGCGCCGAGTTGGCCAGCTCCGCCACCAGGTGGGCGTGCTCGGCTTCGCCGCCGACGGGCGCACCGTCTTCGCAGTCCAGCGTCACGTCGAACACCGGCCCCAGCTCGCCCTGCAGTTGCAGGCTCTTGCGCATGCGCATCTCGACGCCGGCATAGTGATCGCACACCGGCAAGGCCACGGCCGCATCGCCGGCATCGAAGAGCGCCTCACGCGGGTGAAGCGGCTGAAGCGGATGAATCTTGGAATCGGACATGGCGCTCGGCGGGCTCAGGGGAGGGCTGACATGAAAAAAGCCGGCACACGAAACGGTGGCCGGCTTTCGTCGAGGCGCGGTGCCTCGGCTGAATCGGCCGGCTTACAGCAGGTGCTTCACGCCGTCCTGCTCGTCGAGCAGTTCCTTGAGCGTGGTGTTGATGCGCTCCTGGCTGAAGGCGTCGATCGCCAGGCCTTCGACCAGCTTGTATTCGCCAGCGGCTGTGGTGACGGGGAAGCCGAACATCACGTCCTTCGGGATGCCGTACTGGCCGTCGGACGGGATGCCCATCGTCACCCACCTGCCGTTGGTGCCCAGCGCCCAGTCGCGCATGTGGTCGATGGCGGCGTTGGCGGCGGAGGCTGCCGACGACACGCCGCGCGCCGCGATGATGGCCGCGCCGCGCTTGCCCACGGTGGGCAAGAAGGCGTCGGCGTTCCAGACCGGGTCGTTGATCATGTCCTTGACGCTCGCGCCGCCGATGGTGGCGAAACGGTAGTCGGCATACATGGTGGGCGAATGGTTGCCCCAGACGGCCATCGTCTCGATGTCGGCCACCGCCTTGCCGGTCTTGGCGGCAAGCTGGCTCAGTGCGCGGTTGTGGTCGAGGCGCAGCATGGCGGTGAAGTTCTTGCGCGGCAGGTCGGGCGCGCTCTTCATCGCGATGTAGGCGTTGGTGTTGGCCGGGTTGCCCACCACCAGCACCTTCACGTTGCGGCTGGCGACCGCGTTCAGCGCCTTGCCCTGGGCGGTGAAGATTTCGGCGTTGACGGCCAGCAGTTCGGCGCGTTCCATGCCCGGGCCGCGCGGACGCGAGCCGATCAGCAGCGCGTAGTCGGCGTCCTTGAAGGCCGTCATCGGGTCGCCGTGGGCTTGCATGCCGACCAGCAGCGGGAAGGCGCAGTCCTGCAACTCCATCATCACGCCTTGCAGCGCCTGTTGCGGTTTTTCCATCGGCACTTCGAGCAGTTGCAGGATGACAGGCTGATCCTTGCCCAGCATTTCGCCCGAGGCGATGCGGAACAGAACGGCGTACCCGATCTGACCGGCGGCACCAGTGACGGCAACACGAACGGGTTTCTTGCTCATGGGAAATTCTCCGGGAGGGCGTTGAAGGCGAATCTGCGGGTGGCCGGCCGAATGCCGGTGCTGTCGCTGCGGCCAGAAGTGTAGGCCAGACGGGACGGCTTCCAAGGGTCAACCCGCAGTCCGTCGGCAACCAATCCGCAATCTTATGTCTTACACAAGACAGGGTGCTTCATGCGTGGACGCAGGCTGCTTCGTGTGCTGCAATCCGCGCCATGGCGACTCTCATACCGCGCAACCCCCGTGCTGCACTGCAAGCGCGCGCCCACGCGGGCGCGGCTCCCTCGTTCAGCCCGCTGTATCAGCAAATCAAGACCCTGATGACAGGCCGCCTGCAGGCCGGTGAATGGCTTCCGGGTGAGGCGATTCCGAGCGAGATGGAATTGGCGGCGCGCTTCAAGGTGAGCCAGGGCACCGTGCGCAAGGCGGTCGACGAGTTGGCCGCCGACAACCTGCTGGTGCGACGCCAGGGCAAGGGCACTTTCGTCTCAACGCATGCCGAAGTGACGGTTCAATACCGCTTTCTGCGCCTGATGCCGGACGGTGGCCGGGCGGGCGGTGCGCAGCGCCGCTTCATCGATTGCCGCCGCCTGCGCGCTCCGGCCGACGTGGCGCGGGCACTCGACCTCAAGTCGGGCGATTCGGTGGTGCAGGTGCGGCGGGTGCTTTCATTCGAGGGAGCGCCCACGGTGCTCGACGACATCTGGCTGCCGGGACAACTCTTCAAGGGCCTGACCGCCGAGCGGCTGAGCGACTATCGCGGCCCGATGTACGGGCTGTTCGAGTCGGAGTTCGGCGTGCGCATGATCCGCGCCGAAGAAAAGATCCGCGCCGTGGCGGCAGACGCCTCGTCGGGGCCGCTGCTGGGCGTCGCTTTCGGCGCGCCGCTGCTGAGCGTCGAGCGGCTGTCGCTGACCTATGGTGACAAGCCCGTGGAGCTGAGGCGCGGCTTGTACAACACCCTGGTTCATCACTATCGCAACGAGCTGAACTGATCGCGGATGTCGGAGATCGCCCCTGCGGCGACGAGACGGTGTTGCATTGCAATAAACTCATCGGGTTAACACCCGATACCCCATTTGAGAAAGGTTGGCATGGCTGACACCGTCAAGCAAAGGCCGGTCTATCGGAACATTCATGTTCTGCAGATCATGAAGTACCGCCTGCCGCCTGCGGGCATCGTGTCGATCCTGCACCGCGTCAGCGGCGTGCTGATGTTCGTGCTGATGCCGTTCATCATCTGGATGTTCGACACCAGCCTGACCTCCGAGATCTCGTACGCGCAATTCAGCGCCGTGTTCGCCGCTGGCGTCGGCTTCGTTCCGGGCGTGTTCGTCAAGCTGGTCGCGTTGGCCCTGATCTGGGCCTACCTGCATCACTTCATCGCCGGCGTCCGCCACCTGTGGATGGATGCGACGCACGCCGTCACCAAGGAGTTCGGCCGCAGTTCGGCCCTCGTGACCCTGGGTCTGAGCGCGGTGCTGACCCTGCTGCTCGGTTTCAAGCTGTTCTTCTGAAAGACGCACGGATGGCCCAGAACTTTGGATCGAAGCGCATCGTCGTCGGTGCGCACTACGGGTTTCGCGACTGGTTGTCGCAACGCGTGACGGCTGCGCTGATGGCGCTGTTCACACTGGCCGTCATCGTGCAGGTGCTGCTGCCTGGCGAGATGGGCTACGACAAGTGGGCCGGCATCTTTTCTGCCCAGTGGATGAAGGTGCTGACGTTTGTCGTCATCGTCGCCTTGCTGTTCCACGTGTGGGTGGGCATGCGCGATGTCTGGATGGATTACGTCAAGCCGGTCGCGATCCGGCTGGCGCTTCAGGTGTTCACCATCGCCTGGCTGGTGGGCTGTGCGGGTTGGGCGATCCAGGTGCTGTGGAGGCTGTGATGCAAGCGAATTCCTTTGTTTCTTCGGCGGTCTCCAAGCGCCGTTTCGATGTGGTCATCGTCGGGGCCGGCGGCTCGGGCATGCGCGCCTCGCTGCAGCTGGCGCGGGCCGGCTTGAACGTGGCCGTGTTGTCCAAGGTGTTCCCCACCCGGTCGCACACGGTGGCCGCGCAGGGCGGCATCGGCGCGTCGCTGGGCAACATGAGCGAGGACAACTGGCACTATCACTTCTACGACACGATCAAGGGCTCCGACTGGCTGGGCGACCAGGACGCCATCGAGTTCATGTGCCGTGAAGCGTCCAAGGTGGTCTATGAACTCGAACACCTCGGCATGCCGTTCGACCGCAACCCCGACGGCACCATCTATCAGCGGCCGTTCGGCGGCCACACCGCCAACTACGGTGAGAAACCGGTGCAGCGCGCCTGCGCGGCAGCCGACCGCACCGGCCACGCAATGCTGCACACGCTGTACCAGCAGAACGTGAAGTCGCGCACCAACTTCTTTGTCGAATGGATGGCGCTGGACCTGATTCGCGATGCCGACGGCGATGTGGTCGGCGTGACCGCGATGGAAATGGAAACCGGCGACATCCACATCCTGGAAGCCAAGACGACGTTGCTGGCCACCGGCGGGGCAGGGCGCATCTTTGCCGCGTCCACGAATGCCTTCATCAACACCGGTGACGGCCTGGGCATGGCAGCGCGCGCCGGGCTGCCGCTCGAAGACATGGAGTTCTGGCAGTTCCACCCCACTGGCGTGGCGGGTGCCGGCGTGCTGCTGACCGAGGGCTGCCGCGGTGAGGGTGCGATCCTGCGCAACAGCAACGGCGAACGCTTCATGGAGCGCTATGCGCCCACGCTGAAAGACCTGGCGCCGCGAGACTTCGTGTCGCGCTGCATGGACCAGGAAATCAAGGAAGGGCGCGGCTGCGGCCCGAACAAGGACCACATCCAGCTCGACATGACGCACCTCGGGGCCGAGACGATCATGAAGCGGCTGCCCTCGGTCTACGAGATCGGCCACAACTTCGCCAACGTCGACATCACCAAGGAGCCGATTCCGGTGGTGCCCACGATCCACTACCAGATGGGCGGCATTCCGACCAACATCCACGGTCAGGTGGTGATCCCGAAAGACGGCAACTCGAACGCGGTGGTCAACGGGCTGTACGCGGTGGGCGAGTGTTCCTGCGTCAGCGTGCACGGCGCGAACCGGCTGGGCACCAACTCACTGCTCGACTTGCTGGTGTTCGGACGCGCCGCGGGCAACCACATCGTCGACAGCGCCTTGAAGACCAGGACGCACAAGGCGCTGCCTTCCGATGCCATCGATTTCACGCTGTCGCGCCTGAACCGCCTGGAGGCGACCAGCGGCGGCGAGTACGCGCAAGACGTGGCGAACGACATTCGCGCCACGATGCAGCAATACGCCGGCGTCTTCCGCACCCAGGCGACGATGGATGCAGGCGTGGCCAAGATCAAGGCGCTGGCGTTGCGGGTGAAAGGCATCCACCTGGCCGACAAGTCGAAGGTGTTCAACACCGCGCGAATCGAGGCGCTGGAAGTAGACAACCTGATCGAGTCGGCGATGGCCACCATGGTTTCCGCCGCTGCGCGCCACGAAAGCCGCGGTGCCCACACCGTGGACGACTACCCCGACACGCCCGAGCACCCGAACGGCCGCAACGACGCGGTGTGGATGAAGCACTCGCTCTGGTACAGCGAAGGCAACCGGATGGACTACAAGGCGGTGAACCTGAAACCGCTGACGGCGGAATCGATCCCGCCCAAAGTTCGCACGTTCTGATCAAGGAAAGTCAACATGACGAAGCGTGTTTTCCAGATTTACCGTTACGACCCCGACACCAACGCCAAGCCGCGCATGCAGACGATCGAGGTCGAACTCGACGGCAGCGAGCGCATGTTG
The DNA here is from genome assembly GCA_031378565.1 of Burkholderiales bacterium. Lineage (GTDB taxonomy): Bacteria > Pseudomonadota > Gammaproteobacteria > Burkholderiales > Burkholderiaceae_C > JANYJJ01. Next base: position 8 of record JANNEI010000077.1, on the reverse strand, counting down.
CTCGACGC
>JANNEI010000076.1:0-7027 GCA_031378565.1 Burkholderiales bacterium | reverse complement strand
CAAGCTGTTGGCCGAAAGGCGTGGCGTGAATGACGTCGAGGCCTACGACCACATCCGGCGCCAAGCCACCAACAAGCGCGTGTCGATCGTCGAGGTGGCCTCGATGATCATCAACGCCAGCGATGTGCTGGACGGCATGGGCCCGATCAATCGCTGATTGTCGTGAGCGAGGGTTTCCAGTTGACAACCGCTTCGGGTTACCAGGAATTACCAGTATCGGTGGACAGTTCCAGTTCGCTGCGTTCGGATGCCGCCGTTCGTCGGTCAACGTTGAGGCAGGCGGCCATCACCGACTCGACGACTCGCGAACGTCGAGTTTCAAGATCGAGCGGTCCGCCGACGCTGTGACCGCTGACCGATCGGTCTCGGCAACCGCCGAGATTCGGGAGCCATTCTCGAACGGCCGCAGCCAGTCTGGACTGGCCGTTCGACATATGTAGTTCGAGTCGCCATCTGCCCGGGGCACACAGGCCTAGGTCTTACTGCTCTGCCTGGTCGAATCGCTGGGCACAAGTTGGGCACAGAGTGGGCACGGGATGGGCACACAAAGCAAAACGCCAACCCTTTTGGTTGGCGTTCGCTGCGGCGCTGCGCCGCATTTCCCTGGCTATTCTGTGGTTGCGGGGGCAGGATTTGAACCTACGACCTTTGGGTTATGAGCCCAACGAGCTACCAGACTGCTCCACCCCGCGACTGAGCCTAAGAGTATAGCAGTGTTCGGTTTCAATCGGCTGGCTCACAGGCCGGCCGCCGCAAGTGTCTGGAGAAAGCGCGCGCTGTCCTGGTAGCCGATCACCCGCACGCTCTTGATCTCCACGCCCTGCGCGTCGAAGAAGATCGTGCCGGGTGGGCCAAACAGCCCGAAGCGCTTGAGCAGCTCGCGGTCTTCACGGTTGTTCTGCGTCACGTCGGCCTTGAGCAAGACCGCACCCGCCAGCCGTGCGCGCACAGTCGCATCGTTGAAGGTGAAACTCTCCATTTCTTTGCACGACACGCACCAGTCAGCGTAAAAATCGAGCATCACGGGACGACCCGCCGCGCGCAGGGCGGCGTCCAGTTCGCCGACGTTGCGCACCATCGCAAACGGCAGCCCGGCGTCTTGTGCAGAGCCTGCCCGCTGCATCAGGTGGGCCAACGGCCGCAGCGGGTCGGCACCACCGGTCGCCGCGCCAAGCCACTGGAGCACGCCGAACACGGCGAACAATGCGGCGGCACCTCGACGCGCCCGCTGCCCGCCGAGGGTGGCGAGGGGGGTGGCACGCGGCCACAGCAGCACGGCAGCGCCGACCGCGAGGCCACCCCACAGCAGCATCACCGACCAGGCCGGCAGCACGGGTTGCACCGTCCAGATCGCTACGGCCAGCAGCAGGACGCCGAAGAATCGCTTCACGCCGTCCATCCAGCGGCCCGCCCTGGGCAGCCATGCACCGGCCGAGGCACCCAGCAGCAGCAGCGGCACGCTCATGCCCGCGGCCAGCGCGAACAGCGCCGACCCGCCCAACATCACGTCACGGGTCTGGCTCAGGTAGACCAGCGCACCGGCCAGCGGCGCGGCCACGCAGGGGCTGACGATGAGCGCCGAGACACCGCCCATCGCAAAAACACCGGCGACGCGACCCGCCGGCAGTTGGTTGGAAGCCTGAGTCAACGGTCCTGTCAGGGCCGAGGGCAGTTGCAACTCGTAGGCACCGAACATGGACAACGACAGCACGACCAGGCCAACCGCAAACGCCGTCAGGACCCAGACGTTCTGCAACGCGGCGGCCAGGCCTTCACCGGCCAGCCCGGCGGCCACTCCGATGGCCGTGTAGACCATCGCCATGCCGAGCGAGTAGCTCAGTGCCAACGCGAAGCCGCGGCCGCGTGAAACCGCCTTGCCTTGCCCGACGATGAGCGACGACAGGATGGGCAACATGGGCAGCACGCAGGGGGTCAGCGACAGCAGCACGCCTGCCAGCAGGAAGACGCCGATGACGGTCCAGAAGCGGCCCGATTGCAGGGCCGCGTCGATGCCCGCACCGTCGGTGGGCGAGGCCGTGTTGATGCCGACCGACCGCTGCGTCGGCGGCCAGGCAGCGGAGATCGGCACGTCGCGCCCGGCCACCACACGCACGCTGCCGTCACCACCGAAAGCGGCCAGGCCCACGTCGGCGTTCAGTTGCGCAGGCGGGTAGCACAGGCCCTTGTCGGCGCAGCCCTGGTAGGTCACCGCCAGCTTGAAGCCAGGCCCCGCCTGCGAGACTGGAATGGCGATGCGCAGGGTGCCGCGATGGGTCTCGACATTTTTCTGGAAGGTTTCGTCGAACTTGACCTTTCCGGGTGGCACGACGGCTGTGCCGAGTGTCGCTCCGCTGGCCTCGAACTTGAACTGCTCGCGGTACAGGTAGTAGCCCGGTGCGATCTCGAACACCGCCTCGACGGTGCGTTCGTCGAGTGCCCGCGCACTGGCCTTGAAAGCGGCTTCGGGGTCGAGAAAGTCGTCGGCCGCACGCGCGCCGAACGCAGTCATCAGCAGCGCGCACCACGCCAGCAACGCGACGACGAAGCGGGTCGCCCGCCTTCCGATGGCCAAGTTGTCGCCGGTGGTTTTCACGCCGAATGCGGCTCGCTGCGTCATGGTGGACTGACTGTGGTCGCTCGCCAAGGTTCCTGCTTACTTGAAGAAGCGCCGCCGCGTCAGCACCAACGCCAGGTAGTAGCCGCCCAGCGCGTAGGCCAGCAGCACCAGCAGCGGCTGCACGATGTCGGTCGGCACCTGGCCGATCATCAGCGGACGAACGATGTCGACTGCGGCGGTCAGCGGCAGCACCTGAGCCACCGACTGGAGCCAGCCGGGCATCTGGTTGATCGGAAAGTAGACGCCCGACAGAAAGGTCATCGGCGTGAGCACGAGAGTGAAGTAGTAGGTGAAGAAGTCGTAGCCCTTGGCCAGCGCGTTGAACACCAGCGCGATGGATGCGAAGGTGATGCCGACCAAGCCCAGCACCGGCAGGGCCAGCAACATGCTTGGCGCGCGGCTGATGTCGAGCGCGAAAATCACCGCCAGGATCGCGGCGACCGAGAACAGGCTCTTCATCGCAGCCCACAGCATCTCGGCGAACACGATGTCGTCCAGCGCGATCGGCGCGTTCATGATGCTGTCCCAGGTCTTTTGCACCTGCATGCGCGAGTAGGCCGAGTACAGCGCCTCGAAGGTGGCGGCGAGCGCCGCGCTGACCGCCACGCTGCCCGACGCCAGGTATTCGATGTAGGGCAGCCCTTCGATCTGCCCGATCATCGAACCCAAGCCGTAGCCGAAGGCCACCAGCGTGATCAGCGGCTCGGCAATGTTGCCGATCACGCTGGGCACGGCCAGCTTTTTCCAGACCAGCAGGTTGCGCAGCAGCACCGGCCAGAAGCGCAGGGTGACGTGCGGAGCGGCATAGAAGGAAATCAACATGAGCTGGCTTTCATGCGTCGTCGCGAATCTGCCGACCGGTCAGCTTCAGGAACAGGTCTTCGAGGTTGGCCGGCCGGTGCAGATACCGCACGCTGTGGTCGGTGGCCAGCGCCTGCAGCAGCGGCTTCGCGTCGTGCAGATAGAAGAACACGGTTTCACCACTGATTTCCACACGCTGGGCCAGCGCGGAATGCGCGCTGGCAGTGGCCTTGGCACCGTCGCCGTAAACCTCGATCACGTCGCTTTCAAGGTGCTCGGCAATCAAGCCTCTAGGCGTGCCGACCGCGATGGCGCGGCCATGGTCGAGCACCAGCAGCCGGTCGCACAGGCGCTCGGCTTCGTCCATGAAATGCGTCGTCAGCAGGATGGCCTTGCCTTGCTGCAGCAGGTTCTGCAGCCGCTCCCACATCAGGTGGCGCGCCTGCGGGTCGAGGCCGGTGGTGGGCTCGTCGAGCAGCAGCAGGTCCGGGTCGTTGATCAGCGCACGGCCCAGGCTCAGGCGGCGCCGCATGCCGCCCGACAGCTCGCCCGGCTTGGCGTTGGCTTTGGACTGCAGCGCCGCGAAGTCGAGCAGTTTCGGAATGCGCGCATTGATGGTGGCCATCGGCAAGCCGAAGTAGCGGCCGTAGACACGCAGGTTTTCAGCGCAACTGAAGTCGGGGTCCAGGCTGTCGAACTGCGTGACCACGCCGATGCGCTTCTTGGCCTCGCGCACCTGCGCGGGGATCGGCAGGCCGAAGGCTTCGATCGTGCCGGCGTCGGGGCCGGTCAGGCCCAGGCACATGCGGATCGTGGTGGTCTTGCCGGCACCGTTGGGACCGATCACGCCCAGGCACTCACCGGCCGCGATTTCCAGCGAAAGATCGTCGACGACCCGGTTATCCCCAAACGACTTGGACAGGTTGGCGATGCGGAAGATCGGCTCGGGCATGGTGAGGAGTGTGCCAAACGACCAAGGGCCAGCAGATGCCGGCCCTTGAAGAAACAGGGCGCGACTGCGTGAGCAGCAGCGCCAGAGCCAGCTTACTCTGCCGCGTCGGCTGCGCCTTCGGCTTCAGCCACCACCGGGCGGTCGACCAACTCGACAAAGGCCATGGGCGCGTTGTCGCCGACGCGAAAGCCCATCTTCAGGATGCGCGTGTAGCCACCGGGACGTGCCTTGTAGCGCGGGCCGATTTCGTTGAACAGCTTGGCCACCACATCGCGGTCGCGGGTGCGGTCGAACGCCAGCCGGCGGTTCGCCAGCGTCGCTTCCTTGGCCAGTGTGATCAGCGGCTCGACGACGCGGCGCAATTCCTTGGCCTTGGGCACGGTGGTCTTGATGGCCTCGTGCGTGATCAGCGAGTTGCACATGTTGCGCAGCATCGCCAGTCGGTGCGACGTGGTGCGGTTGAGTTTGCGGAGTCCGTGACGGTGACGCATGGTGCTGTCCTTTCTGTCTGTTTAGAGCCGGCAGCCGTATCAGGTACTGCCGGGTGCACCGGGCTGCCCACGAAGGAGCAGACCCATTCGAGAGCGACTTGTCACATCGCTCCCGTTGTTTCAGCTTATCGCTTGTCCAGTCCTTGGGGCGGCCAGTTCTCGAGCCGCGCGCCGAGCGCCAGGCCGCGCGAGGCCAGCACTTCCTTGATCTCGTTGAGCGACTTTCGACCCAGGTTGGGCGTCTTCAGCAACTCGGTTTCGGTGCGCTGGATCAGGTCGCCGATGTAGTAGATGTTTTCGGCCTTCAGGCAGTTGGCCGAACGCACGGTGAGTTCGAGCTCATCCACAGGGCGCAGCAGGATCGGGTCGAACTGCGTGCTGCGCGGGCTCTCGCGCTCGATGATGCCGGCGATGTCGCTGCCTTCGAGCTGCGCGAACACGGCCAGCTGCTCGACCAGGATTTTCGCTGAGGCGCGGATCGCTTCTTCGGGTGAGATCGCGCCGTTGGTGTTGATCTCCATCACCAGCTTGTCGAGGTCGGTGCGCTGCTCGACGCGGGCACTTTCCACCGTGTAGCTGACACGCGCCACCGGCGAGAAGGATGCGTCGAGCACGATGCGGCCGATCGACTTGGTCGGCTCGTCGCCATAGCGGCGCATTGTGCCGGGAACGTAGCCGCGGCCCTTTTCGACCTTGATCTGCATGTCGAGCTTGCCGCCATGCGACAGGTGCGCGATCACGTGGCCGGGGTTGATGATTTCCACGTCGTGCGGGGTCTGGATATCGCCGGCCGTGACCGGGCCTTCGCCTTCCTTGCGCAGCACCAGCGTGACCTCATCGCGATTGTGCAAACGGAACACCACGCCCTTGAGGTTCAGCATGATGTGAACCACGTCTTCGGCAACGCCGTCCACCGTCGAGTACCCGTGCAGCACGCCGGCAATCGTCACTTCGGTGGGCGCGTAGCCGACCATCGACGACAGCAGCACACGGCGCAACGCGTTGCCAAGGGTGTGACCGTAGCCGCGTTCGAACGGCTCCAGCGTGACCTTGGCACGGTTCAGACCGAGCGGCTCGACGTTGATGGCTTTGGGCTTGAGCAAATTTGTTTGCATGAGGTCTTTCTTTCAATACCCTCGGTTCGTTACACCGATAAGGCTGAGGGACCAACGGTGGCCGCAGCGAGCCGCCACCGAACGAGGAAACAGAATGGGCTGCCGCGCGCTGCGCGGTCGCAACGCGAGGGCAGCCGCGACAGCGATCAGCGCGAGTACAACTCGACGATCAGGGCTTCCTTGATGTCGGCTCCGAACTCGTCGCGGTCGGGTGCTTTCTTGAACACGCCTTCCATCTTCGACGCGTCCACCGCCACCCAGGCGGGCATGCCCTGGCCTTCGGCGAGCTTCAGCGAATCGGCCACGCGCAACTGCTTCTTGGCTTTCTCGCGGACCGACACGGTGTCACCGGCCTTCACCAGGAAGGACGCGATGTTCACCACCTCGGCGTTCACGGTGATGGACTTGTGCGACACCAGCTGCCGAGCTTCGGCGCGGGTCGAGCCGAAGCCCATGCGGTACACCACGTTGTCGAGGCGCGATTCCAGCAGCATCAGCAGGTTGGCACCGGTGTTGCCCTTGCGGCGCTCGGCTTCGGCGAAGTAGCGGCGGAACTGGCGCTCCAGGATGCCGTACATGCGCTTGACCTTCTGCTTCTCGCGCAGCTGCAAACCGAAGTCGGAGGTGCGCGTGCCAGAAGTACGGCCGTGCTGGCCCGGCTTGCTGTCGAACTTGACCTTGTCCCCGATCGGGCGGCGCGCGCTCTTCAGGAACAGGTCGGTGCCTTCACGGCGGGAAAGTTTGCCCTTGGGGCCTAGATAACGTGCCACGTTGATTCCTTGGTTCTGTCTGACGCAAGTTCAAGGAACCTGCGCGAGTCTGGCGAGTGTTGTTATGGGCGCTCAGACGGTGGGCTTCAGTCGACCCCGCGTCTTTCGATCGCGGCATCGTGAAAATGTCGGCACCGCCCGAAAGGCTGCGCCGACAGGGGAAACTTGGATCAGATGCGACGGCGCTTTTGCGGACGGCAACCGTTGTGCGGGACCGGCGTCACGTCGGAAATCAGGTTGATGCGGATGCCCAGCGAGGCCAGCGCACGCACCGACGACTC
>JANNEI010000071.1:0-2278 GCA_031378565.1 Burkholderiales bacterium | reverse complement strand
AGGGGCAACACCCTGAAGTCAGGTGCCTGCCCTCAAAGCACCTCGGAAGCAAAGTCCGCCAGCCGCGAACGCTCGCCGCGCGCCAGCATCACATGCCCTGAATGCGGCCAGCCCTTGAAGCGGTCGACCGCATACGTGAGGCCCGACGAGCCTTCGGTGAGGTAAGGCGTGTCGATCTGCGCCAGGTTGCCCAGGCAGACGATCTTGGTGCCGGGGCCGGCACGCGTGATCAGCGTCTTGAGCTGCTTGGGCGTCAGGTTCTGTGCCTCGTCGATGATCACGAACTTGTTCAGGAAGGTGCGGCCGCGCATGAAGTTCAGGCTCTTGATCTTAATCTTGCTGCGCACCAGGTCATTTGTCGCGGCGCGGCCCCATTCGCCGGCACCGCCGTCGGTCTTGGACAGCACTTCCAAATTGTCGTCGAGCGCGCCCATCCACGGGCCCATCTTTTCTTCCTCGGTGCCGGGCAAAAAGCCGATGTCTTCGCCCACCGGCACCGTCACTCGGGTCACGATGATCTCGGTGTAGCGGCGGTCGTCCATCACCTGGCTCAAGCCGGCAGCCAGCGTCATCAGGGTCTTGCCGGTGCCTGCGGTTCCGGTCAGGGTGATGAAGTCGCACTCCGGATCCATCAGCAGGTTGAGCGCAAAGTTCTGCTCGCGGTTGCGCGCCGTCACGCCCCACACCGCGTTCTTCGCGTGGGTGTATTCGCGCAGCGTGCGCAGCACGGCGGTCTTGCCGGTGATCTCGGTGACCTTGGCGTGCAACGGTGCGGCACCCGGCGCTTCCAGGTAGACGAACTGGTTGATCAGCAGCGTGGGCACGGTCGGCCCGCTGATGCGGTAGTAGGTCAGGCCGCCTTGCTGCCAGCTTTCCATCGTCTTGCCGTGGCGCTCCCAGAAGTCGGGTGCCAACGCCTGCACGCCGGTGTAAAGCAGGTCGCCGTCTTCGAGCGTCTTGTCGTTAAAATAGTCCTCGGCCGGCAGGCCCAGCGCGCGCGCCTTGATGCGCATGTTGATGTCTTTCGACACCAGCACCACCTCGCGTCCCGCGTGCGCTCCCGAGGTCTGCTCGCGCAGCGCCTGCACCACGCCGAGGATCTGGTTGTCGGCCTTGCCCTGCGGCAAACCGGCCGGCAGGGTGACGTTGACGAGGTTGGTCTGGAAAAACAGTTTGCCTGCGGCTTCGCGGTGGCCGGTGCGGCTCAGCGGCAGGCCTTCGGTCATGCCGTTGACATCGCGCGTGGCCAGGCTGGCCGCCAGCGCGTCGAGGTCACGGCTCACCTGGCGCGCATTGCGCGACACCTCCGTCATGCCCTTCTTGTGATCGTCCAGTTCCTCCAGCGTGATCATCGGCAGATAGATGTCGTGCTCCTCGAAGCGGAACAGGCTCATCGGGTCGTGCATCAGCACATTGGTGTCGAGGACGAACAGCTTGGCCGGACCGGTGCCGCGCGGCTTGCGGGCACGCGGCTCGGGCATCGGCCGCTGCGGCGCTGCGATCGGCGGCGCGGCAAGCGCCTTCACCGGCGCGGTGGTCACCTGCTCGGGCGTTCCGTCGAACAGGTCGAGCACGGCAGGCGACGCGGGCTCGGCGGAGGCCTGCGTCTTGGCGGTTCGCTTGCCGGGCTTGGGTGCGGCCTGGGCTTCGAAGTCGGCGGGGGTGAGGAGGGCGGCTCGTTTGACAGGTGGCTTGGGCAGGGGCATGGAGGGTTTCAGCAGAGGACAGAAACGAAAAAGCCGCGCAGACAACTGCACGGCTTGAGGGAGGGTCGCGTTCCACGAAGGAAAGGCATGCGTCGATTATGCATAAGTTGAATGACGCTCCACACGTCAGGCAGACGCGCTTCGTATCCCTTTGAAAGCGACGCTGCCGGCCGCTCAATCCGGCTCGGCCGACGCGCTCCAGCGGTTCCAGTCGGCCAGTTGGCGGCGGTTTCGTTTGGTCGGCCGGCCCTGCTCGATGCTTTGCGACGGCTCGGCGGCAAAGCGCGCCTGCACGGCAGCCTTCTCGCGCAGCGCGATGCTCTCGGCCGTCTCCTGGTAGAGGCCTTGCGCCACCGGTGCCGGGCCGCGCAGGTGGCTCAATCCCATCACCACCACCGTGCGCTGAACCTGTGCCTGGCGCAACTCGATGCGGTCATCGATGCGCACCTCGCGCGACGCTTTGGCCGCCTGACCGTTCACCTGCACGCGGCCCTTGCCGATCTCGTCGCTGGCCAGGCTTCGCGTCTTGAAGAAGCGTGCCGCCCACAACCATTTGTCGAGCCGCACTTTGC
>JANNEI010000051.1:0-3159 GCA_031378565.1 Burkholderiales bacterium | reverse complement strand
TTGTAGCCGCCCGCGCTGTGGCCCATCACGAACACCCGCTTCGGGTTGCCGCCGAGCGTGCGCGCTTGTGCCAAACCGTAGGCCAGGGCCAGCGCCGAGTCGCTCAGGAAGTCGGGGTAACGCACCTCGGGGTAGAGCCGGGAGTCGGCCACCAGGGCCAGCACGCCGCGCGATGCCAGTGCCTCGCCGACGAACCTGTAGTCGGCGCGTTCGCCCCGGTTCCACGAGCCGCCGTAGAAAAACACCACCACCGGGAAGCCCGCGGCCGGCGCGCTGGTGGTGGGCCGGTAGATGTCGAGCCGCTGCCGTGGCAGCGGGCCGTAGGCGACGCCTTCGGTCTGCGTGTGCGTGCTGCGCGGTGCCAGCGCATTGAGCGTGGCGGTGGGGGCGCAAGCGGCCAGTGCGAGCAGAGCGGTGGCGGCCAGGGCGGCGAGCAGGATCGATTTCGGGACAGTCATGTGCAGAGCATACGCACGCGCGTGCGCAGCGGATGTGCCTCGCCGCGCCGCAGACCGGCCGCCGCCCGGTCCGCCGCGACCGGCGGCCCGGGCGGGTGCGCCCCGCGTCAGCGCGGAAACGGCACGGTCGAGGCGTTGATCGACAGCAGGAACTTGACCGGCTTGTCGCGGTCGGCCGCGTTGCTCAGCGTGTCGACCCCGGACCTGCCGGCGCTGCGGTGCGTCACGTTGTTCACACACGTTGAAGAAAGTGGCGTCGACCACGCCCGCCCCCGGCTGCGGCCTGAAGTCGACCCGGCTGACGCTGCACTGCGGGCCGCCGTGGCAGCTTTGGCAATTGGCCGCGCCGAACAGTGTGCGGCCGGAAGCCACGTCGAAGTCGGTGGCGGCCAGCGGCGAGATCGGCGCGCGCGCCGATCTCCATGAAGGCCTCGATGGCGTCCCAGGCACCGATGCCGCGCACCTTCAGCTGGTTGCGCCCCCCACGGCGAGCGGCACGAAGTTGACCGCCGGGTCGGGGGTGACGCCGTCGGCCAGCGCATGGAGCGCGCCGGCCTGAAAACCTTGGGCGACATCGGCCACCTCGACGACGAGGGCTTCCTGTTCATCGTCGACCGCTCGGCCGACATGGTGATCTCGGGCGGCGTGAACATCTACCCGGCCGAGATCGAGGCCGTGTTGCAGACACTGCCCGGCGTGGCCGACTGCGCCGTCTTCGGCATTCCCGACCCCGAGTTCGGAGAGGCACTGGCAGCGGCGGTGCAACTCGACGCCGGTGCGTTGCCGACCGCCGACGACGTGTGCGCCTTCCTGAGAATCCGGCTCGCCGACCACAAGCTGCCCAAGCGGGTGAGCTTCCACGCGCAGCTGCCGCGCGAGGAAACCGGCAAGATCTTCAAGCGGCAGTTGCGCGAGCCGTACTGGGTGGGGATGACGCGCCGGATTTGAGTTGGACGGGACGCGATCTGCCTGCCTCAATCTTCACACCAGCGCACGCACGCGCGGTCAAGACTTGGACTGCAATTTCGAGCGCGGGCTACCTGCCAAGTCGACTCTATGAAGTCTGCCATCGAGGTCGTGTACTCCGGGCCGACAAGATCGCCTGGGTGGTCAGGCACCAACGCCTCGCGAACCCGTCGCTTGGTGCTGAGTCTGGCCAGTGCGGTGATCAGTCGCTTCGGGTGAGCCTCGTCATCAGGCGAGACGGGTATCCGCGCGAGAGGCACGCCCATGAACGACGCAAAGGCTTTTCGGTCGGCGATCACCCAGCTCTCCAGCATTCGAACGGCGAGCCGCAGCTTGAAACCGTTCGACCGGCCACCTTTCAGGGTTGCAAGGAGCGCTGGTGCGCACGGGGCTTGCTCCAAGTCACCGAGGCCGATCATGTCCTGGTGCCGGCTCGCCTGGTTGTAGCGGTTGGCGAGCGCCCAAAAGTTGGAACCGCCTCCAGCGTCGCGCAGGCGCAACGGATCCTCGCCACGGCCAATCTGGCTCCACAGCACCTTCAACAAACGCCCGTCCAGATGTCCTTCGACCAGCGCATGGATCATGGTCAAGCTTCGGCGGAAGCAAACATGTCAATCTGGTCCATCGCCGTCATGGGCATGATGACGTCTGCCGGCGTCAACCCGGCTTGCAGCGCCTCGCGAATGTCTTTGTGATCCGCCCCCAGAATGACTTCGGAGCCTTCGCGGACCGGCCTGACCAGGAGTACTTCATGTGCTCCGATGCCTGCGTCAGCCATCAGGGAGTCGCTGTGCGTCGAGATGAACGCCTGGCGACCGCCGGCACCCCGCTGCGCGCGTGCAATGAACGGGGCGAGTTGCCTCACGATCGCTGCGTGCAGCGACAACTCGGGCTCTTCAAGCAAGAGCGGCCCTGAGCGCTCCTGAAGGGCCCAGAGAAAGCCAATCAGTCGAAGCGTGCCGTCCGAGAATTCCCGCTCATCCTGCTTCGCTGCTGGACCACGCCAGTGTTTGAAGGCCGCTTGCAAATGCGGTCGGCTGTTGTCGTCGAGGACCAATCCCAGGTCATCGAGATTTGGAACGGCGATCTTCAGCACTTCGCGAATTCTGGCCAGCCGAGACTCTCGCGTTCGCAGCGTAGTTGCGCGGATTCGTGACAGCAAATCCCGGCCGAAAGGATCACCTCCAATGGCGTCTTCCAAAGGAGACTGACCTTCACGAATCAATTGAGGGACCAAATGCAGGTAGCTGACGCTGGACAAGAAATCGACCAGCGGCCGAAATTCGCGGTTCTGCGTGACCTGCTGCATGGCGGTCTGCGTGAGGAGCATCGCGTCCGCCTTGTCAGCAGCATTCGGTCGCACGAGAAATCGACGCTCTTCGACTGCCGACGAATCGCGGAACCACACTTCCTCTCGACTCACCACGGGAACGTCGCTGGCTCGCCCGGATCGATTGAAAGCGAGAAGGTAGCGCCAGCTTGATTCATCCGCAGCCGTGACGACGACTTCAATCTCGACATCGGAGTTCTTGCCTTTTTGATGGAGGGAACGAAGGCGGGAGAGGCCGCGACGAGCCCGCACCGTCTGAGACAGGCCGCCACCCTCAAGTGTCAACTCGCGCAAGAATCGAAAGACATCGAGCAGATTCGATTTGCCGATCGCGTTCGGACCGACCACGAACATGCGCTTCGACAGTTCGACATCCACATGGGAAAAGTTCCGCCAGTTGCGCAG
>JANNEI010000050.1:0-13606 GCA_031378565.1 Burkholderiales bacterium | reverse complement strand
TGCAATTGCGCAACGGCTCGGTGCTGTTCGATGATCGGGCGATGGCCGGCCGCCGGCACGAGGTCAGCGCCCTTCAATTGCAGCTGCCGTTCCTGTCGAACCTGCCGTCCGACATCGACGTGAAGGTCGCACCCAGGCTGGCTTTCAAGCTGAACGGTGCGGCCTTCGACAGCGGCGCGCAGGCCACGCCGTTTGCGCAAACGCGCGCGGGTCAACTCAAGCTGGTGGTGGGCGAACTCGACCTGTTGCCCTACCTCGGCTACGTGCCTGCGTCGCTGCCGGTACGGCTGGTGCGCGGCTCTGTCTCCGCTGACCTGGCGCTGAACTTCGAGATGCCGCCCGGTGCCGCACCGCGCATCTCGGTGCAAGGCCAGGCCGGCGCGCGCGGCATCGCGATTCAGGACGCATCAGGTGCGGCCCTGGTCGGTTGGAAGGGCTTCAAGGTCGATCTTCGAGACGTGCAGCCGCTGACCCGAAGCCTCGCCTTCGGTGCGGTGGGTTTCGACGGCCTGCAACTGCAACTGGCGCGTGACGCGCAGGGGCGCATCAATCTTCAGCGGCTGGGCCAGGGAAGCGCCGCGCCCGCGGCGGCCGCAGCCCCCGCAGCGTCCGCCTCTGCGCCAGCGGCCAAAGGGGCCGGTGCTTCCGGATGGCGTGTGGCCGTCGATGCGTTCGAGCTGGCCAATGCCAGCGTGGTCTGGAACGACGCCGCTGCCCGACCCGCCGCTTCGCTGGTGCTGGACGCGCTGGACCTGAAGACCGGCCCGCTGCAATGGCCCATCACCAAAGAGATGCAGGCGCGCATCGCAGCCACCTTGCACGGTCCGGCTGCATCGGCGGCCGAGCTGGGCCGGGTGGCCATCGATGCCACAGGCACCGATCGGCAAGCGCAGCTGAAGCTGCAACTGTCCGGCCTGTCGCTGCAGGCGCTGGAGCCCTACCTTGCGTCGGTGCTGAAGCCGAAGCTCAGCGGTTCGCTGTCGGCGGATGCCCAGGTGGCGTGGGCGGTCGGCAATGAGGCCGAGCCAGCACGGCTCAAGCTCAAGCTGGCGCAGGCCACGCTGGAGAGCCTGCGCGTGTTCGACAGTGCTGCGCGAAGCAAGGCCAGCCTCGCGACGCTCGCCCGGCTGGAGATCGGCGATGTCGAAATCGACCCGAGCGCGCGCCTCGTCAGCGTCGGCAGCGTGAAGCTCAGTCAGCCTGCCATCGACGTTGCGCGCGATGCACAGGGGCGCTGGAACGTGCAGCAATGGCTGATCACGGCTGCACCGGCCGGCGTCGCGGCCCAGCCTGCGCGCAGGTCGCCGCCCGCGGCCGACGGCCCGGCCTGGCGTGTCCAGGTGCGTGACTTTTCAGTCGCGGGCGGGCGGCTGCGCTATGCCGACGCCAAGGCCGGCGCACAACCCACCCCGGTGCCGGTGCGGCTGGAGGTGAGTGCACTCAAGCTGGGCATTCAGAACATCACATTGCAGGGTGGAAAGACAAGCGCGCCGGCCAGGCTGCAACTGAGTGGCAGCGTGGCGCAGGGCACGGGTTCGCAAGCCGGGGCCGATGCTCGCCGCGCCGGCGGCCTCGACTGGCGCGGCCAGATCGGCCTGCAGCCGCTCGCGCTCAAAGGCACGTTGCGCCTGAGCCGGTTTCCGCTGCACGCCTTCGAGCCCTACTTCGGCGACGCAGTCAACGTCAGCCTGCTGCGTGCCGAAGCCGGCTACCAGGGCGAGCTGGCGATCCAGGAATCGGTCAACGGCATGCGCATCGACGCCGAAGGCGATGTGCTGCTGGCCGACGTGCAGGTGCACAGCAAGCCGGACGCCGACACGCGATCGGGGCTGACCACGACCGACGAATTGCTGAGCTGGCAGTCGCTCACCCTCAAAGGGCTGAAGGTGGCAATCGCACCCTCGGCGCGACCGAAGATCGAAGTGCGTGAGGCCGCCTTGAGCGACTTCTATTCGCGCCTGATCGTCACCGAGCAGGGCCGCTTCAACCTGCAGGACGTGGCACCTGCGCCATCTGCGCCATCTGCTGCACCCGTAAGTGGCGCGGCGTCGGCATCTGCGCAGCCGGTGGCCGCTGCGGTTTCAACGGTGGCATCGGGCGCTTCGGCTTCGGTGGCGGCGTCGGCAGTGGAGACGGTCGCCGCAGCGGAGCCGGCATTCGACTTGCTGATCGGTTCGACCCGTCTGAGCAATGGCCGTGTCGATTTCTCCGACCGCTTCGTGCGGCCCAACTACAGCGCCACGCTCACCGAGCTGAATGGCGGTGTCGGCGAGTTTCGGTCCGGCACGCGCGACATGGCCACACTGGAATTGCGCGGCAAGGCCGCAGGCACCGCGCTGCTCGAAATCGTCGGCCAGATCAACCCGACCGCCAAGCCGCTGGCGCTGGACCTGCGCGCGCGCGCCACCGACCTGGAACTGGCACCGTTCTCACCCTATGCCGGCAAGTACGCCGGCTACGCCATCGAGCGCGGCAAGCTCAGCGTCGATGTGTCGTACAAGATCGACGCCGACGGCAAGCTCGATGCAAAGAACCAGGTCACCCTCAACCAGCTCACCTTCGGCGACAAGATCGACAGCCCCAGCGCGACCAAGTTGCCGGTGCTGCTGGCGGTCGCCTTGCTGAAGGATCGCAACGGCGTCATCGACATCAACCTGCCGGTCAGCGGCTCGGTCAACGACCCGCAGTTCAGCGTGTTCGCCATCGTGCTGAAGGTGATCGGCAACCTGCTGGTCAAGGCCTTCACGTCGCCGTTCGCGCTGCTGTCGGGCGGCGGCGGCACCGATGACTTGAGCGTGGTCGGATTCACACCCGGCACGGCGCGCGTCACCGACGAGGGGCGCAGCGCGCTCGACAAGGTGGCCAAGGCGCTCACCGACCGGCCGCCACTGAACATGACGGTCACGGGTGCGGCCGATCCGGTGTCTGAACGCGAGGCGTATGCGCAGACCGTGATCGAGGCGCGCTTGCTCGCCGAGCGCAAACGTGAACTGGTCAGGAGTGGCGCGGCAGCAGACGCTGCGATCAGCCTGGACGCACCGGACCGCGCCCGCGTGCTGAAAGAGGTCTACCAGCAGACCGACATGCCGGGCAAGCCGCGCAATGCCGTCGGCTTTGCTCGCGACATTCCCGGGCCGGAGATGGAGGCGTTGCTGAAGAGCCGAATCGTCGTCAGCGCCGAGGCCATGCGTGAGTTGGCGCTGCAGCGGGGCCTGACCGTGCGCGACGCCCTGCTGGCTCAGGGCGTGCAGAAAGAGCGGCTGTTTCTGGCCGCGCCCAAGCTGCGTGCGGCCACTGAAGAAGACGCCGCCTGGACGCCGCGCGTGCAGTTGACGCTGTCGGTGAAGTGACCTTGAGATCAGCGCGCAGGGCGGGGGTTGGCCCTGAGCTTTGCCTGGGCCTGGTCAGGCCTTGGCGGTTGACGTGCGACGGCGGGCCGCTGCAACGAGTGCCAGGCCGAGGCCCATCAAGGCATAGGTTTGTGGCTCAGGAACCGCAGCGGTGATGGAGTCGAGGCCGAACATGTTCAGCCCGTTGTTGCCCGAGCTGATGACGCCGCCCGTCATGTCGTCCACCTTGAACCACGAACCGTCGGTGCAGGCCAGCATCAGCGCGCCCGCACCGGCCGAGGCGATGCCCGTGCCGCCGAAGTTGCAGCCGCTGGCGGCGTTGGAGATCGAGCGAACCTGCGCACCGGTGCCGAAGTCGCGCGCGACCAGGGTGTTACCGATTTCCCACAGGAGCTTGCCGTCGTAGGTCAGGCCTTCGACGGTGCTGCCGGAGTTGGCGAACTCGCGTTGGTAGGCACCGGTCATCGCGTCGAAGAAATACGTGTTGCTGCCGGATGCGGCAATCACGCTGCCGGCACCGTAGGCCAGGCCCTGCAGGCTGCCCAGTCGTGAATCGGTGAAGCTGAATTGCTGCACGCCGGTGAAGTCGTAGGAGACGATCGACTGCGTGGTGAAGAAGCCGGCGAAGACGCGGCTGGCGCTGGCGGCGACGCCGTTGGGCATGGCCGTGGCCACCGAGAAGCTGGACGTCGGTGCCATGTTGGCGGCCAGCAGGTAGACCTTCTGGTCACTCCATGTCGATGCGACGTAGACGGGCGTGCCTGGCAGGCGCGCGGCGAACGAAGATTGGGCGGCAAGGGCCAAGGCGGTCAGCGCAAGGCCTTTTGCGAAAGTTGCGTTCATGGAGATCTCCGTTGCTTGATTCCCCGTGTCTGCGATAGCTGCGGGGCGATACGCGGAAAGCATTTTTCCGTGACCGGATGTTACGGAGAGACGACGCGCGTCAGCCTGTGCTTCGACCCCGCATCCGAGGGGCGAACAACGCAAGAACACGCAAGTGAGGGGTGCTGCGGACTGCCTGCAACGCGGCCGCTCGCCGCGTCAGATGGGCGGTACGGTGCGCGCCCGGTGCGCGTCAGTAGAAGGCTTGCAATCCCGTTTGCGCGCGGCCCAGGATGAGGGCGTGCACGTCGTGCGTGCCCTCGTAGGTGTTCACGGTTTCGAGGTTGATCATGTGGCGGATCACGTGGTATTCGTCGTGAATGCCGTTGCCGCCGTGCATGTCGCGCGCCATGCGCGCAATGTCGAGCGACTTGCCGCAGCTGTTGCGTTTGATGAGTGAAATCATCTCGGGTGCGGCCTTGTCCTCGTCCATCAGCCGGCCCACCCGCAGGCAGCCCTGCAGGCCCAGCGTGATCTCGGTCTGCATGTCGGCCAGCTTCTTCTGGATCAGCTGCGTCTGCGCCAGCGGCCGGCCGAATTGCTGGCGGTCCAGCGTGTACTGGCGGGCCGCGTGCCAGCAGAACTCGGCCGCACCCAACGCGCCCCAGGCGATGCCGTAGCGGGCCTTGTTCAGGCAGCCGAACGGACCCTTCAATCCGCTCACGTTGGGCAGCAGGTTCTCGGCCGGAACGAACACTTCGTCCATCACGATCTCGCCGGTGATCGACGCACGCAGGCTCATCTTGCCCTCGATCTTCGGTGCGCTCAGTCCCTTCATTCCTTTCTCGAGCACGAAGCCGCGAATCGCTTCCTGGCCGCCGACCTTGCCATCCGGGTCGGCCAGCTTGGCCCAGACCACGAACACGTCCGAGATCGGCGAGTTGGTGATCCACATCTTGCTGCCCTTCAGCGTGAAGCCGCCGTCCACCGGCCGCGCGCGGGTCAGCATGCCGCCGGGGTCGGAGCCGTGGTTCGGCTCGGTCAGGCCGAAGCAGCCGACCCATTCGCCGGTGGCCAGTCTGGGCAGGTACTTCTGGCGCTGCGCCTCGTTGCCGTAGGCGTGGATCGGGTGCATCACCAGCGAGCTCTGCACGCTCATCGCGCTGCGGTAGCCGCTGTCGACCCGCTCGACCTCGCGTGCCACCAGACCGTAGCTCACGTGGTTGACGCCGGGGCAGCCGTAGCCGTCGATGGTGGAGCCGAGCATGCCCAGTTCGCCCAGCTCGTTCATGATTTCGCGGTCGAACTTTTCATGCCGCGCGGCCATCAGCACCCTGGTCTGCAGACGTTCCTGGCAGTACTGGTGCGCGGCGTCGCGCACCGCGCGTTCGTCGTCGCTGAGCTGGTCGTCGAGGCGGAAGGCGTCGTCCCACTGGAAAGCGGTTTTCATGGCTGTGATTCCTTGATCGTCGGTGTCACGAATGATAAGCGCGAGGGGTCACGCAGGCTGCGCTGTGCGGGACCGCAGCGCGTGCCCGACAATCCCGCCCAACCCAAGACCCCTGTGGAGATTTGCATGAGCGCATCGACTGAAACCATCACCCTGGGCGGCGGCTGCTTCTGGTGCACCGAGGCCGTCTACGAGCGGGTGGACGGCGTGACGGCCGTCGAATCCGGCTATTCCAACGGCCACGTGAAGAACCCGAGCTACGAGCAGGTGTGCGGCGGCGACACCGGCCACAACGAGGTGGTGCGCGTGAGCTTCGATCCATTGAAGATTTCGCTGCGCGAGGTGCTGGAAATCTTCTTCGTCATCCACGACCCCACCACGCTGAACCGCCAGGGCAACGACGCCGGCACGCAGTACCGCTCCGGCATCTACTTTCGCAATGCCGAGCAGGAGCGTGTGGCCCGCGAGGTGCTGGCCGAGGTCGATGCCCACCACGGCGGACGCGCGGTGACCGAGGTGTTGGCCGAGGCGAACTATTCGCGTGCCGAGGACTACCACCAGCACTACTTTGCGAATCACCCGAACCAGGGCTATTGCGCGATGGTCGTGGCACCCAAGGTCGACAAGTTCCGCAAGACGTTCGCAAGTCGGTTTCGTGCCGGCTGACGCGGCCTGCCAATTGGCGCGGGCGCGGTAAGCTCCCGATCTGAAAATCGTCGCCCCATGAACCTCGCGCACGCCCACCGCCGCACACCGCTCATCGTCGCGATGGTGGTGTCGATGCTGCTCGCGCAGGCGCTGTGGCTGCTTCACCGTGTGGCGCACGCGCCTGCTGCCTCGCGGGTTGCCATGCAGACGCAGGCCGCGCCGGTTGCCACGTCCGCCAGCACCGCCCAATGGATTCAGGCGCTGCTGCCGCAGCACGACAACGACCGCAGCTGCGATCTGTACGACCAGCTCACTCACGCCGACGCGGCCATCGGTGCCGCGTCCGACACCGCCACGCAAGCGGCGGTCCAGCCGCCGGCGGCGATCCACCGCGGCTCCTGCATTGCAGCGCAGGCGGCCGGGTTCCTCGCGCGCGGGCCGCCCGCTCAGGGCTGACACCGAGGCACCTCGCCTCGACTGCCCGCCACTGGCTGGCGGGCGGTTCTTCGCAGCAAGGCACCACGGCCGGCTGCGACGCCGTCACCCCGAGCCCGCACGCCGTCGCGTGCCGGCCATTGGCTGGAATCCACCATGAATCGCTCCATTACCTTGCCGCGCAACGCGCTGGCAGTCGCTGTGTCCTGTGCGCTGTCGGCCCTGTGCGCCGCGACCTCGCAGGCGCAAACCGTTGCCCCCACCACGCTGGAAAAAGTCGTCGTCACCGGCAACCCTCTGGGCAGCAGCGAGATCGCGTCGCCGGTGTCGGTGTTGTCCGGTGACGCCCTGGTGCTGCGCCGCGGCAGCACGCTGGGCGACACGCTGAACGGTCTGCCGGGCGTGTCGTCCACTTCGTTCGGCCCCAACGCCAGCCGCCCCACCATCCGCGGTCTGGACGGCGACCGCGTGCGCATCCTCAGCAATGCCGGTGCCTCGCTGGATGCGTCCAGCCTGAGCTTCGACCACGCGGTGCCGATCGACCCGCTGATCGTCGAGCGCCTCGAAGTGCTGCGCGGGCCTGGTGCCTTGCTGTACGGTGGCAGCGCGATGGGCGGCGTGGTCAATGCACTCGACAACCGCATCCCGAAAGAGCCGTTGACGGGTCTGAGCGGTGCCGTCGAATTGCGCCTGGGGGGTGCGGCGCGCGAGCGTGGCGGCGCTGCGCTGGTCGAAGGCGGCAACGGTCAGCTCGCCTGGCATGCCGACGTGTTCGGCCGCCAGACCTCGGACCTGCGCGTGCCGCGCCACGTGCCGATCGAGGACAGCACCGCGCTGCCCGAGACCACGCGGGTGCGCAACTCGGCCAGCGAGACGCGGGGCGGTGCCGTCGGCGGCTCGCTGTTCTTCGGCAAAAGCCGTCTCGGCATCTCGGCCGACACCTTTGAGAGCACTTACGGCGTGGTGGTCGAACCCGCGGTGACCATCAAGATGAAGCGCGACCACCTCGGTTTCTCGGGTGAGCTGAAAGACCTCGGCGGTCCGTTCGCCGCGCTGCGCGCCCAGTTCAACAACACGCGCTACGAGCACAAGGAAATCGACGGCAGCGGTGCGGTCGGAACGATCTTCAAGACCTCGGGCAATGAACTGCGGGTGGAGGCTGAACACGCGGCACTCGGCCCGCTGCGCGGCGTGGTCGGCGTGCAGCTGGAAGACTTCGACTTCTCGGCACTGGGTGACGAAGCCTTCGTGCCCGGCACGCGCACCCGGCGCCAGGCGCTGTTCGCACTGGAAGAAATGGCCTGGGCCGGCGGCTCGTTGACGGGCGGCCTGCGGCTGGAACACGCGCGTGTCGACTCCGACGGCGACGTCGACCCGAACGTGCTGAAGTTCGGTCCTGCGGTCCAGCGCAGCTTTTCGTTGCGCAGCGCCTCGCTGTCGAACCTGTTCAAACTCAGCCCGCAGTGGACGCTGACCGGTGCGGTCAGCCTGTCCGAGCGGGCACCCACCTCGTTCGAGCTGTATGCCAACGGTGTGCATGCAGCCACCGGCACTTTCGAGCGCGGCGACTCCACGCTGCGTGCCGAGCGGGGCTTCAATGTGGACGCCGCACTGCAATGGAAGTCCGGACCCAGCCACCTTCGCGTCGGGGCGTTCGTGTCGCGTTTCTCGCGTTTCGTTTCGCTGGAAGCGTCGGGCAACACCATCCAGGAGCCGGATGGCCAGGGTGGCTTCATCGCCTTCCCGGAGTACGTCTTCAAGCCCGTGCGCGCGCGCCTGCACGGGCTGGAAATCGAAGGAAGTCAGCGGCTGGTCGAAAGCCCGTGGACGCTGGACGTGTCGGGCAAGCTCGACTTCACGCGGGCCAGCAACGCCGACACCGGCGAGGCCCTGCCACGCGTGGCACCGATGCGCCTCAGCGTCGGCCTGGACGCGGCCAGCGGGCCGTGGATCGGCCGCATCGAAGTGGACCATGCGGCCAGACAGAACCGCGTGCCGGCGACTGACGTGGCGACCGCCGGCCACACGATGCTGAACCTGTCGCTGAGCCGCCGCTTCAACCTGGCTAACCTGAACAACAGCGACGCGGTGTGGTTCCTCAAGCTCGGCAACCTGGGCGACACGCTGGCCTACAGCGCCAGTGCGATCCAGACCGCGCGCGACCTGTCGCCGCTGCCGGGGCGCTCGGTGAAGACCGGGATTCGTGTCGCGTTCTGACCCGCCGTCACGGTGCCAGCCGTTCGCGCAGCCATGCGTCGGCCACGCTGTCACGGCGGTAGCGCAGGCGATCGTGCAGGCGTGACGGGCGACCTTGCCAGAACTCCCAGGTGTCGGGCAGCAGCCGGAAACCGCCCCAGTGCGCCGGGCGCGGCGGGTTCAGCAGGTGCTTGGCCGCGACCTTCGCGGCGTTGGCCACCAGCACGCCGCGCGACGCGATCACCTGGCTCTGCGGCGATGCCCAGGCACCGATGCGGGAGTCGAGCGGGCGCGTGCGGTAGTAGGCGTCGGACTCTTCGGCGGACACGTGCTCGACCCGCCCTTCGATGCGAACCACCCGCTCCAGTTCGACCCAATGGAATTGCAGTGCGGCCCAGGGATTGGCCGCCAGTTCGCGGCCCTTGCGGCTTTCGTAGTTCGTGTACCAAACGATGCCGCGGTCGTCGAAGCCCTTGATCAGCACCACGCGGGTCGAGGGCCGGCCGCTGACGCCGACGGTCGCAAGCGTCATCGCATTCGGCTCGGGCAACTGAGCCTCGAGCGCCTGCGTCAGCCACAGCTCGAACTGCTTCAGCGGGTCGGCCGCCGACGCGGCCTCGTCCAGTTCGGCACGCTCGTAGCTTTTTCGAAGGTCGGCAAGATCGGTCATCGCGCAAGTATAGAAAGCCCGCGCTGCGGCGGGGCCACCGAGGCCGGATGTAAGCAGTCGTCACAGGGCCGGTTCAACCCATCCAATGGATTACGGGGAAGGCCTTAAGTAGAGCCCCTCTAGCCTGCGCGCAGGTCGGCTTCCATGCTCTGGCTCATCGCTTTGCGTGCAAGGCATGCACACGGGAATCAACATGAAGTCGGGGGTGGTGCTGATCGTTCTGGCCGCGGGGCAGGGCTCGCGCTTCGGCGCGGCGGGCCACAAGCTGAGCCAGCCGCTGGGCCAATCCACGGTGCTCGGCACCACGCTGCGCCACGCGCTGGCCAGCCACATTCCGCTGGTGGTGGTCACAACGCCTGCGCTGGCGGCCGTGGCACGGCACAGCGTGGCGGCACGCGACCTCGTGGTGTTGCCCGCAGTGGGCAGTGCCGACGACCAGCCGCTGGGCATGGGCTATTCAATTGCCAACGGGGTGGCGGCCAGGCCGCATGCCTCAGGCTGGCTGGTGCTGCCCGGCGACATGCCGCTGGTACAGCCGGCCACGCTGCAAGCGGTGGCCGCCCAGATCCAGCATCACCCTGTGGTGTACGCGCAGCACCTCGGTCGGCGCGGGCATCCGGTCGGGTTTTCTGCCGAGTTGTATTCCGAACTGGTGGCCCTGCACGGCGACGAGGGCGCGCGGCGTCTCGTGGCGCGTTACCCGGCGCACGGCGTGGTGGTCGCCGACCCCGGCGTGCTGATCGACGTGGACACCGAAGCCGACCTCGAACAGGTGCGGCAAAGTCAGGCCGAGGTGGGTTGAGCCGACCTGCACCCAGCGAGTGCGTGGCGTTCGACCAGGGCCACCAGGCGTTCGATCTCGCGGTCGCGAATGCCGCAGTCGCGCAGCGACGACGCTGTTTCCAGCAGGTAGTCCAGCGTGCTGCCGTAGCGGCCGCACGCCGTTTGCAAAATGTCCAGCATGGCGTCGTCGGGCAGGCGGCCCACGAAGTTGGGGCTGCTGCGGCTCAGCGTGAATCCCAGTGCCTGCACCTTGCCCTGCGAGGTCTGGCAGGGCAGCCATTTCGGGTCGTAGACGCCGGTGGGCATCTCGCGCGCCCAAAGCCGTTCCAGCTCGGCCTCGACACGCTGCTGTTCGACCCGATACACCATGCCGCGGCAGCAGCCGCCGGGCACCAGCGCGAAGACGAGTCCCGGGCACTCCGGGGTGCCGCGGTTGATGCGAGAGCGCATTTCCAGCGCACGGTGCCAGCCGTGCACGGTGGCGGCGCGCTGCTCGACGGATGCGAACTCCGGCCGCCAGATCAGCGATGCGTAGCCGAAGACCCACAGATCGCCCCGGCCGCCCCAGGCGCGGTGGGTTTGCGCCAGCATGTCTGCGGGGTCTCGCGGTGCTGGTGTGTGACCGTTCAACGTCATGGCCGAACTTTATGACGAAACCGCCGACGTTCGGCTTCGACTTGCGCCAACAAGCGCACGACGCGAACCACTTGAGCATCTCGACCCGAGCGCAAGCCGAAAGCCAGCCTGGCAAAAGCAAGCCCAGCGGTTGACGATGTAACTTAGTTACTCAATAATCGAAAGTCGGGTTACTAACCCAGTCCGGGCGACAAACCAAAGCGAAAGGCGCGCCATGAACCCCATCGTCCTTGATGTCACTCAGCGCATCCGCGAGCGCAGCGCCAACGGCCGCGCCAGCTACCTGGCCCGCGTCGAAGCGGCCATCGCACGCCCGCGCGGCTCCGACCGCCTGGGCTGTGCGAACGTGGCGCATGCGTTTGCCGCGCTGCCCGCCAACGACAAGTTTCGCGTGGTGGCCGAGCGTGCGCCGCACATCGGCGTCGTCACCGCCTACAACGACATGCTGTCGGCGCACCAGCCCTACGAATCGTTTCCGTCGCTCATCCGCGACGAGGCGCGCAAGCAAGGTGCCACCGTGCAGGTGGCCGGTGGCGTGCCGGCCATGTGCGATGGCGTGACGCAGGGCCTGCCCGGCATGGAGCTGAGCTTGTTCTCGCGCGACACCATCGCGATGGGTACGGCGGTGGCGCTGACGCACGATGTGTTCGACGCCGCGCTGCTGCTGGGCATCTGCGACAAGATCGTGCCGGGCCTGCTGATCGGCGCGCTGCACTTCGGCCACTTGCCCTGCGTCTTCGTGCCCGCGGGCCCGATGAGCACCGGCCTGTCCAACGACGCCAAGTCCAAGGTGCGCGAGCAGTTCGCACAGGGCCTGGTCAGCCGTGCCGCGCTGCTGGAAGCCGAGTCAGCCGCGTACCACGGGGCCGGAACCTGCACCTTTTACGGCACCGCCAACAGCAACCAGATGCTGCTGGAGGCGATGGGTCTGCACGTGCCCGGCGCGGCCTTCGTGCACCCGCACGCCGAGCTGCGCGAAGCGCTGACGCGTGAGGCGGTGCGGGCCGCGCTGGCAATCACGCAGCGGCAGCGCTTCACGCCGATCGGGCGGCTGGTCGATGAGCGCGTGATCGTCAACGCGATGGTCGCGTTGCTGGCCACCGGCGGCTCCACCAACCACCTGATCCACTGGGTGGCGGTGGCGCGCGCGGCCGGCATCAGCATCGACTGGACCGACTTTTCCGACCTGTCGCATG
Source organism: Burkholderiales bacterium (assembly GCA_031378565.1). Taxonomy (GTDB): domain Bacteria; phylum Pseudomonadota; class Gammaproteobacteria; order Burkholderiales; family Burkholderiaceae_C; genus JANYJJ01. The sequence goes on along the minus strand of JANNEI010000050.1, from coordinate 1,420 downwards.
TCACGCCGCTGCTCGCCCGCGTGTACCCGAACGGCAGCGCCGACGTGAACCAGTTCCAGGCCGCGGGCGGCCCCGGCTTCGTGATCCGCGAGCTGCTCGACAACGGCTTCATGCACGCTGACGTGGCCACGGTCGCGTCGGCTGGTCTCGCCGCCTACGGCAGCGTGCCGCAGCGCGCCGGTGACCACCTGGCCTGGACACCGGTGCCGACGCAAAGCGGCGACGAGAGCATCGTGCGCACCGCCGCCGACCCGTTCAGCGACCACGGCGGCCTGATGCTGCTGACCGGCAACCTCGGCCGCTCGGTGATCAAGACCTCGTCGGTGCCCGACGACCGGCATGTCGTCGAAGCGCCGGCCATCGTCTTCCACACGCAAGAGGCGCTGCTGGCGGCCTTCAACGCGGGCGAACTGGAACGCGATTTCGTGGCCGTCGTCACTCACCAGGGGCCGCGTGCCTGCGGCATGCCTGAGCTGCACAAGCTGACGCCGCCGCTGGCCGTGCTGCAGGGCAAGGGATTCAAGGTGGCGCTGGTGACCGACGGCCGCATGAGCGGTGCCTCGGGCAAGGTGCCGGCGGCCATCCACGTGAGCCCCGAGGTGCTTGCCGACGGCCCGCTGGGCCGGGTGCGCACGGGTGATGTGATCCGCCTGGACGCGGTGAACGGCACGCTCGATGCACTGGTCGATGTGGCGGTGTGGGCGCAGCGCAGCCAGGTGCCGATGACACCCGAGCAGCTGGCCACCAACGCGCACGGCCTGGGCCGTGAATTGTTCGGCGGCATGCGCCGCAATGTCCTGAGCGCCGAAGAAGGCGCCATCACCTGGCTGTGAGAAACGACCTCATGAACACACTCGAACTCGCCGACCACGGTCCGGTCATTCCCGTCATCGTCATCCACCGAATCGAAGACGCCGTGCCGATGGCGCAGGCGTTGGTGGACGGCGGCGTGACGGTGCTGGAGATCACGCTTCGCACACCCATCGCGCTGCAGTGCATGGCCGCGATCGCGAAAGCGGTGCCGCAGGCCATTGTCGGTGCCGGCACCGTGCGCAGCGCCGCCGATGCGAAGGCGGCGTTCGACGCGGGCTGCCGTTTTGCGGTCAGCCCCGGCTACACCGAAGCGGTGGGCCGCGCCTGTCGCGACCTCGGGCTGCCGCTGCTGCCCGGGGTGGCCACCGCCAGCGAGGTGATGGCCGCGAATGCCGACGGACTCCACTTCCTGAAGTTCTTTCCCGCCACGGCGGCCGGCGGCATCCCGATGCTGAAGGCGCTGCACGGCCCGTTCCCCGACGTGGTGTTCTGCCCCACCGGCGGCATCACCCTGGAAACCGCACCGCAGTTCCTGGCGCTGTCCAACGTGAAGGTCTGCGGTGGCTCGTGGCTGACTCCGGCCGACGCGGTGGCGAGTGGCGACTGG
>JANNEI010000030.1:0-2401 GCA_031378565.1 Burkholderiales bacterium | reverse complement strand
GTCCGCCACCTGGCCCGCCGTGGCGGCGCGCTGGAGGTGCGCACCGAAGTGCAGGCGCGCAGCTACGCCGACGTGCAGCAGCGCCTGCGCGGCACGGTGTGGGCCTCGGGCTGCAAGAGCTGGTACCAGAGCGAAGGCGGCCGCATCGACACGCTTTGGCCGAACTTCACCACCGCCTACTGGTGGCGCACGCTGCGCTTCGACGCATCGGCCTACGTCCACTCCGGCCCGCCAGCATGAGCACAGACCTTGGCTCGCTGGCCGCACTGCAACTCCAGCACGGCCGCAATTACCGCTGGTGGGTGCTGCTGACGGTGATGATCGGCACCATGGCGGCCATCATGGGCTCGACCATCATCAACGTGGCGGTGCCCGACATGAGCCGCGTGTTTGCGCTCGGCCAGGAACGCGCGCAGTGGCTGTCGGCCGGGTTCATGGCCGCGATGACGCTGTCGATGCTGACCACGCCGTGGCTGCTGGAGCGCTACGGCTACCGGTTGACTTACAGCAGCGTGGTGGGCCTGCTGATGCTCGGCGGCATGGGCGGCGGCCTGGCCAACAGCTTCGAGCTGGTGCTGGTGATGCGCGTGGTCGAAGGCCTGGCGGCGGGCGTTCTGCAACCGATCCCGGCCATCATCATTCTTCGTGCCTTCGAGCCGCACGAGCAGGGCAAGGCGATGGGCGTGTTCGGCTTCGGCGTGGTGCTGGCACCGGCCCTCGGGCCGAGCCTGGGCGGTGTGCTGGTGGAGTGGCTGGGTTGGCGCTCGATCTTCTTCGTCGTGGTGCCGTTCTGTGTGCTGTCCATCGTGCTGGCGCGGCGCTACCTGCCGGTCACCGCGCCGGGTGGCGTGGCGGCCAACCGCAACGGTGCGGCGCTGGACGTGCGTGGCCTGGCGCTGCTCGCGGTGGCGGTGCTCAGCCTGCTGAACGGGCTGGTCGACCTGCACCGCGCGGCAGGCGGCGGGTCGTACGCTGTTCCTGTGGTGCTTCTGCTCGTCAGCGCCGTGGCCACCGTGCTGTTCGTCCGGCTGCAAAAATGCAGCGCCAGGCCGCTGCTGCAACTGGCGTTGTTCGATCACCGCCCCTTCGCGATGGGCGGCTGCGTGGCGTTTATCTACGGCATGGCCTTGTTCGGTTCCACCTATCTGGTGCCGGTGTTCATGCAGATCGCGCTGAGCCTGCCGCCGTCGCAGGCCGGTGCCGTGCTGCTGCCCGCGGGCGCGGTGCTGGCGCTGACGATTCCGCTCGCCGGCCGGCTCGCCGACCACTGGCCGGTGAATCGGCTGGTGACGCTGGGCGTGCTTCTGCTGGCGGCCTCGTTCTGGCTGATGCTGTGGGTCGGGCTGAGCACCTCGCTGTGGATCATCACCGGGTTCGCCATCGTCGGTCGGGTGGGCCTGGGTTTCGTGCTGCCGTCGCTCAACCTCGGGGCGATGCGCGGCCTGCCTTCTGCGCTGATCCCGCAAGGTGCCAGCGGCATCAATTTTCTTCGACAGCTCGGCGGTGCGGTGGGCGTGAACGTGGTCGGCACGGTGCTGGCGTGGCGGCTGCAGGTGCACGTGGTCGATCCGCTCCAGGCGTTTCACGAAACCTTTGCCCTGCTCGGCTTCATCACCATGGCGTCGGCCCTGGCGGCCTGGCGCATGAAGCTGACGCCAACCGAGCCGGGCCTGCGGCACCCCGATGCGTCGGTTTGAAACAGGGTTTGCACGCATCGGACTTTCTACGCCCAACGACCGATGCTTGCACAGTCGGGAGAAATTGCGCCCTGTGCGCCGCCGTCCTCGAACCACGGACGGTCAGCGTCTGCCAAGGCGGGTTCGGCGAAAGCCGAGCCCGCTTTTTTCATGGCTGCCAGCATGGCGGCGCGCGATGCGAGCAAGGGCGGAAGGTATCCTTCCCGCTCCTTGCACCGCTCTGATTTTCCGATGTCGTCGCCTGCCTCCGCCCTTCTCAACCGCCCTCTCGCCGACCTGCCCGACGCCTGCGATGTGCTGGTGGTCGGTGCCGGCCCGGCGGGCAGCGCGGCCGCGCGCACGCTCGCGCTGGCCGGCTTCGACGTGGTGCTGGTTGATGCGCAGGCCTTTCCGCGCGACAAGGTCTGCGGCGACGGCCTGATTCCCGACGCCCACCACGCGATGCGCAAGCTGGGCGTGCTCGACGAGGTGATGTCGCTGGCCCGGCGCGTCGCCCATGTGGGCGTGATCGGCCCACGTGGCAAGCGCATCGATGTGCCCGGCAGCCTGGCCGTGCTGCCGCGGCGCGAACTCGACCATGTGCTGTGCCGCGCCGCGACTGCGGCGGGCGCGCGCATGTTCGCACCGGTGCGCTTTGTCGCTGCGCTCGAAGCCATGCGCGGCGGTGCGCCGCACGTGGTCGGCGCGCGTCTGCAAGCCGGCAC
>JANNEI010000767.1:0-4536 GCA_031378565.1 Burkholderiales bacterium | reverse complement strand
GTGTTTGCCGATGCCGGCGTGCCGGCCGGCGTGGTCCAGCTGGTGTTCGGCGTGCCGGCCGAGATTTCGAGCTACCTCATCGCCCACCCGGTGATCCGCAAGATCACCTTCACCGGTTCCACCGCGGTCGGCAAGAAGCTGGCTGCACTGGCCGGCGAACACATGAAGCGCGCGACGATGGAACTCGGCGGCCACGCGCCGGCCATCGTGTTTGCCGACGCCGATGTGGACGGCGCGGCGCGCATGCTGGCCGCTGCCAAGTTCCGCAATGCGGGTCAGGTGTGCGTGGCACCGACGCGCTTCCTGGTGCACGAGTCGGTGTATCCGCGTTTTGTGGACAGCTTCGTGGCGGCAGCGTCAAGCCTCAAGGTCGGCGACGGCATGGACAAGGCCACCCGCATGGGCCCGCTGGCCAACAGCCGCCGCATCGAGGCGATGCAGATGTTCGTCGACGACGCGGTGGGCAAGGGTGCCAAGCTGCTGCTGGGCGGCAAGCGCATCGGCACCGAGGGCTATTTCTTCGAGCCGACGGTGTTGACCGAAGTGCCGATGAGCGCGCGCATCATGCAGGAAGAACCGTTCGGCCCGATCGCGCCGATCGCGTCGTTCAAGGACTTCGACGAGGTGGTGGCCGAGGCGAACCGGCTGCCTTACGGGTTGGCCGCGTACGCATTCACCAAGTCGCTGAAGACCGCGTCGGCCATCGGTTCGGCGTTCGAGAGCGGCATGGTGTCGATCAACCACTTCGGCCTGGCCTTGCCCGAGGTGCCGTTCGGCGGCGTCAAGGATTCGGGCTACGGCTCGGAAGGCGGCACCGAGGGCATCGAGGCCTACCTCAACACCAAGTTCATCACACAAGTGGGTTTGTAGATCCCGCAGGTGGGTCTGTTGGCTCGGTCGCGTCGTGGGCAGGGCGACGCCGTTCAGGCGGATGCCGAGCCCACCGCGCGCACCACGGTGACCGTGCAGTCCGACTCGGCCACCACCTGCGCCGACACGCTGCCCAGGTAGCGCCGCAGCGCCGAACTGCTGCGCGCACCCATCACGATGTGATCGACCTGGTTCTTGCGCGCGTAGTCGATGATGGCCGCGGCTGCGTCGGGCGATTCGATCACGTGAAAAGTGACGCGCGCGTCCTGCTCGGCGCGGCTCAGTTCCAGCGCGCGCACCACCGGCCGCGCCCAGTCCTTCAACTGCACCAGCAGGTTCACGTGCTTGCTGCTGCCGTCCTTTTCCGTCGGGGTGTCGGTGCCGATGCGAGGCACCTTCATCACCGCCAGACAGGCCAGTCGCGCGCCGGGTTCGGTCTGCAGCACGCGCTGCACCGAATTGCGCACGGCGTCGCGCAGCGCCGGGTCGCCGCTGCTCATGTCGATGGCCGCCAGCACGATCGGGTTGCGGCTCGCCGGGTCGCCCGCCAGCGTGCCAGTGGGCGGTTCGGTGCCGATGGCCGCGAACCAGCGCCGCATCACCGGAAACAGGCCGCTGCGCGTTGACCGCACCGCGCGCGCGGTGAGTTTCACCTGGTCGGGATGCTGCAGATCGAACGCGAGCTGGGCTGCACTCTGGTGGCGCTTGTCAGGCTTCACCTCCAGGCAGCGCAGGATGATCTCCTGCAGCCACGGCGGGCAATCGGGGCGCAGTGTGCGCGGCGGTTCGGGGTCGCGGTAAAGGCGCTCGCGCAGGCCGCGCACGCTGCCGGGGTTGCCGAACGGGCGCTCGCCGGTAGTCAGGTGATACAGCATCACGCCCAGCGCGAACAGGTCGCTGCGCGGGTCGTTGCGAATGAACTGAACCTGCTCCGGCGACATGTAGGGGCCGGTGCCCATCGGCAGTTCGAACTCCTCTTCCAGCAGGTCGGGCAACTGGTCGTGGCGCGACAGGCCGAAGTCGATCAGCACGGCGTCGCCGCGCGCCTGTTCCGGACCCTGGCGAAACATGATGTTGCTGGGCTTCACGTCGAGGTGCACCACGTGCTGGCGGTGCAGGTCGTGCAGCGCGGTGGCCACCTTGTGTCCGATGCCCACCACCTCGTCGATGGGGATGGGAGCGGCGTCGAAGCGCGGTTTCAGCGTGTCGCCCTCGATGCATTCCATCACGATGTACGGCTGCCGGGCGAAGTCGCCCCTGGCGACGAAGGCGGGCACGTGCAGGCCCCCGAGCATCGGCATGATCATCTGCTCGACCTCGAAGCCGACGATCGTGGTGGGGTCGTTGCCGCCCTTGATGCGCGGCACTTTCATGATCAGCGGGCGCGTGGTGTCGCCTTCGACCTGCGTCACGCGCCACAGGTCGGCCATGCCGGCCCGGTGCGTGCGCTCTTCCATACGGTAGCCGTCGATCACCTGACCCGCGACCAGCGTACCGTTACCGGCTGCTGCGCCGGCCTCGTCAGTCGCCATCGCTCAGGCGCTCGGCCAGGCGCTGTGGCAGTCCGGCAGCGCGAATCTTGGCGGCTGCCGTCTCGACGTCGTATGGCACACGGTGGAAGGTGAGGGTGGCCGTGGCTGTGTCGAACATCGCGTAGCAGGCCGCCGGATTGCCGTCGCGGGGCTGGCCGGCCGAGCCGGGTATGGCCAGCCACTGGCGCTGCGCCGACAAGGCGATCGGCACCCCCGGCACCGGAATGAAGCTGCCCGCCTTGCCGGTGCTGGACAGGTGGTACAGCGCAGGCTCGTGCACATGGCCGCAAAAGGTGTGGCGCAAATCGGTGGCCAGCAGGCTGCGCACGGCGTCCACGCGCTCTTGCACGTAGTGCCAGGCCGCCGGCGCAAAGGCGTTGGCGTGCACGAACAGGCACTCGCCGCGCACCACCGACAGCGGCAGTGCTTGCAGGAATGCGAGTTGCCCGGCGTCCAGGTGTTCGCGCGTCCAGTCCACCACCACCCTGGCCTGCGAAATCATGGTGGGCGACGGGCCGTTCACGACCGCGGCGTCGTGGTTGCCCAGCACTGCGATGGCCCCTTGCGCAACGTGCTCGCGCACGAGGTCCACCACCCACGCCGGGTCGGCACCGTAGCCGACGAAGTCACCCAGGAACGCGTACGCGCCAGCCTGCTGGCCGCGGGCATGCGCCATCACCGATTCAACCGCCTCGCGGTTGGCATGCAGGTCGGTGACGAGTGCGAGTTTCATGGCGGGTCAAAGAACGCTGTGCCACCCGTCGAAGCAGCTTCAGCCGATGCGTCCCAGCAGCAGGTATTCCATCAGCGCTTTCTGCACGTGCATGCGGTTCTCGGCTTCGTCCCACACCACCGACTGTGGGCCGTCGATCACGTCGGCGGCCACCTCTTCACCGCGGTGGGCCGGCAGGCAGTGCATGAACAAGGCATCGGGCTGGGCGGCGGCCATCATCGGCACATCGACGCACCAGTCGGCGAAGGCCTTCATGCGTTTTTCGTTCTCGGCCTCGTAGCCCATGCTGGTCCAAACGTCGGTGGTGACCAGGTGCGCACCGCGACAGGCGTCCAGCGGCCGCTTGAACACCTTGACGCAGTCGGTGTTGCTGACACCGGCCACGACCGCGTCGATCTCGTAGCCGCTGGGCGTGCTGACGTGCAGGGTGAAACCCAGGATGTCGGCCGCCTGCAGCCAGGTGTTGGCCATGTTGTTGCCGTCGCCGACCCAGGCCACCACCTTGCCTTTGATGTCACCGCGCTGCTCGATGAAAGTGAACACGTCGGCCAGGATCTGGCACGGGTGGTTCTCGTTCGTCAGGCCGTTGATGACCGGCACCCGCGAGTGAGCGGCGAAGGCGTCGAGCTTGGTTTGCTCATACGTGCGGATCATCACCAGGTCGACCATGCGGCTGATCACGCGCGCGCTGTCTTCGATCGGCTCGGCGCGGCCCAACTGGCTGTCGCCGGTGGTCAGGTTCACCACCGAGCCGCCCATCTGGTACATGCCGGCCTCGAAACTCACACGGGTTCGCGTGCTGGCTTTCTCGAAGATCATCGCCAGCGTGCGGTCGACCAGCGGCGTGTACTTTTCGTAGTTCTTGAAGCGCTGCTTGATGTTGCGCGCGCGTTCGAACAGGTAGGCGTATTCCTCGGCGCGGAAGTCCTTGAACTGCGTGTAGTGCTTGATGAGCTTCGGGCCGGGCTTCATGACGCGGACAGCGTGGTGGGCGTGGCCAGCAAGTCCTTGATCAGCGGGCACAGGATCATCGCGATCTGCTCGGCTTCGGCTGCGCTCAGGATCAGCGGCGGCACCAGCCGGATCACGCGGTCGGCGGTGACGCTGAGCAGCAGGCCCGCCTCGGCCGCGCGGGCCAGCAGTTCGCCGCAGGGGCGGTTCAGCTCGATGCCCAGCATCAGGCCCTGGCCGCGGATTTCGACCACGCCCGCCACGCCGGCCAACTCGCGCGCCAGCGCCGCACGCAGCACCGCGCCGGTGCGGGCGGCGTTCTCCATCAGGCCGTCTTCTTCCATGATGCGCAGCGTCTCGATGCCCGCCCGCATGGCCAGCGGGTTGCCGCCGAAGGTGGTGCCGTGGTTGCCCGGGCCGAGGACGTAAGCCGCCTTCGGCCCGCAGACC
>JANNEI010000741.1:0-1505 GCA_031378565.1 Burkholderiales bacterium | reverse complement strand
GTACGCCGGGCCGGGCGCGGGCATCGTGGTCGGTGGGCTGTTCGCCGGCGTCATGGTGGACTGGCACTGGCGTGCGGCCACCGGCTGGTTGGTCTTCGGCGTGCTGGCATGGCTGCTGACTGCCTCGGTGTGGCGCATCTTTGGTGCCCGCGAGCCGTTGTCGTTGGCCCCCGGCGCGACAGCCGCTTCGCGTACTGCAGGCGCGGTCGAATCAACGCCTCCCGGCCCGTCGCACGGCCGCGCCGAGTTGGCCGCGCTGGCGTGCGCGTACGGGCTCGCCGGCTTCGGCTACATCGTCACCGCCACCTTCCTGCCGGTGATTGCGCGCGCCGCCTTGCCGGGCTCGGCCTGGCTCGACATGTTCTGGCCGCTGTTCGGTGCCGGCGTGATCGTGGGCGCGTTGCTGGCCACGCGGCTGCGCTTCAGCGGTGATCTGCGTTGGCTGCTGGGTGCCGGTTACGTCGTGCAGGCGACGGGCATCGGCGTGAGTGCGTGGAGCCCCAGCCTGGCCGGTTTTGCCATCGGCAGCCTGCTGCTGGGGTTCCCTTTCACCGCGATCACGTTCTACGCCATGCGCGAGGTGCGCAGACTGCGCCCCGACGCCGTGGCCAGCACCATCGGCTTGCTGACCGCGACCTACGGCATCGGGCAAATCGTCGGGCCGCCGCTGGTGGCCTTGCTGCTGAGGCGCAGCGCGAACGCGGGCGGCAGTGCCGGCGCGGGCTTCACGCTGTCACTGCAAATTGCCGCCGCCGCGCTGCTGGTGGGCGCGGCGATCCATCTGTGGATGATTCGGGGCTTTCCCGCAGCGCAACGAGGGGCCGGGTGAGCCCCTCGTCAAGTGCAGGCGACGCTGCTTACTTCGCCATCGCCTTGTCCCACACCGCATGCGTCCAGGCGTCGGTGCCTGGGTCTTTCTTGATCACCGGGTCGCTGCCGCCGGCCAGCAGCACCTTCACCGTGCGCTGGTAGGCTGCCGGGTCGAGCTTGCCCATCGTCGGCGTGCCGGCCGACGTGATCAGCTTGGCCACGTTCTCGAGCTGGCGCTTTTGCACTGCCGCCGTCGAGCCGCCCGAGCTGTCGTTGGCCAGCACGATCTTCACGGCTTCGTCCTGGTTTTTCACGGCGTACTCCCAGCCCTTCATCGAGGCCTTGACGAACTTGGCCATGCGCGCAACGAAGGCCGGGTCTTTCAACTTGGGTGCCATCGCGTACAGGCCGTCTTCGAGCGTGGCCACGCCCTGGTCTTCATACGGGAACGTCACCAGGTCGGCCGGCTTGACACCCGCGTCGATAATTTGCCAGTACTCGTTGTAGATCATGGTCGACACGCAGGCCGCCTGGTTCTGCAACAGCGGGTCGACGTTGAAGCCCTGCTTCAGCACCTTCACGTCGGGCGACGCGCCACTGGTTTTCAGGCCCAGCGAACCCATCCAGCTGAGGAACGGGTATTCGTTGCCGCCGAACCAGACGCCCAGCGTCTTGCCCTTGAAGTCGGCCTTGGT
>JANNEI010000730.1:0-1853 GCA_031378565.1 Burkholderiales bacterium | reverse complement strand
GCCGTGCACCGGGTGCAGGACGCCATCAGCGTCGAGCCCGAACGCGACTGGAACATGGCCGCGCCGCGCGTGGGGTCGGCGGTGGCTTGCCTCGGGATGCGGTGCGCCAATGCGCAGTGGCAGCGTTCCGGAAACGTCAACGTCGCGCTGCGCGCTTCTATTGATTCGTCAGGGTCGCTTGCGACCATCCGGTTCACGGCCGGGCTTCCCGGCGCTGCTCAGTTCCCCGATTGCCTCTCAGCCTCTCAGGCCAGCGCGCACGGAAGCAGCAGGCCAGGCGCTGGGGTCGATTTCGCCACGCGCTTCGAAGGCCGGCCGGCTGAACAGGTAGCCCTGCATCAGGCTCACGCCTTCGTGGATCAGGAAGTCGCGTTCGGCCGGCGTCTCGATGCCCTCGGCCAGCACGCGCACCCCCATGTCGCCGCACATGCGCAGGATGCCGCGCACGATGGCCTGGCGAGAGCGGCTGGTATCGACCCCGCGCACCAGCGCCATGTCGAGCTTGACGATGTCGGGCTGGAAATCGGCAAGCAGGTTCAGGCCGGCATAGCCGGCACCGAAGTCGTCGATGGCGGTCATGAACCCGGTGCGCTTGTATTCGCGCAGGATGTGCGCCAGGCGCTTGCCGTCGCTGATGGCCTCGCCTTCGGTGGTTTCGAAGATGATCCGTTCGATCGGGAACTGGTGCACACGCGCCGCTTCGAGCGTGGTGCGGATGCAGACCTCGGGCTTGTAGATGGCATTCGGCAGGAAGTTGATCGACAGTCGTTCGCGCAGGCCGAGCTCGGCCGCACCCTTGATGGCCTTGACCCGGCAGGCCTGGTCGAAGCGGTAGCGGTTGCTGTCGTCTACCCGCGACAGGATGGTGTGGGCCCCTTCACCGTTCGGCCCGCGAACCAGGGCTTCGTGCGCAAACACCGTGCAATCGGCGAGATCGACGATGGGCTGGTAGGCGTAGCTGAACCTGAAGTCGAGCGCCTCGCTGTCGCGGCAGGCCCGGCAAGCCGGATCAACTGTGTCGAAGGGCGTGAAGTTGGACGCTTGGATGGAAATTGTCATGTTTTGCACTCCACGGCAAATGCTCGAACGACCCGGTTGCGATCAAGCTGCCGACCATTCACGGATTTTCGGCCTTGCGCGACATACCTTGAGCGCTGGTTGCGCCGAGGCCTACTTGTGACGCGTTGGGATTCGCCGACTTCAGGCCCTCGCCGCGTCGAGCGCGACGAGGTCAAAACACGGCCGCACGTTGATCGGCAGTCCAGACTCAGTTCAGGGATCGCAGCTTTTCCCGGACGGTATCGCGCCCTCCTGTTCCGATGTTTGGAGCAGTGGCAAGTCTTGGCTAGATCGCTCCCAGCCAGGCCGTTCGGTCCGTGCACCCAGCAACGTGACAAGGCTTCGCGCTTGATACGCATCAATGCGTTGCCGCGGCCCGCGCCTCAAGCTCCAGGTCACCGCTGACCCCAGCGCTGACACCCGACGGCCGCGCAGGCCGCGTATCCGGAGACACACCATGCACCACCGCAGCCTGACGACCACCTTGTGCCTGTCCGCCTTGCTGTTGTTCGCGGGCTGCAATGCGCGCGACCCAGCGGCCCCTGTCGCCAAGGCCGACGGCGCTGCGTCTGACAGCGGCGGCTCGCTGAAAGGCGACTTCGGCCCGCCGCAAGGCGAGCCGATCAAGGCGGTGCTGACCAGCCCGCCGCTGGTGCCACCGGCCACCGGACGCAGTGCCCCGGCGAAGGTGATCGTCGAGCTGGAAGTGATCGAGAAAGAGATGCCGATTTCCGAAGGCGTGAGCTACACCTTTTGGACTTTCGGCGGCACCGTGCCGGGCAGCTTCATTCGCG